>JAFGVO010000214.1 GCA_016937935.1 Deltaproteobacteria bacterium
CGCCTCCTTGTGGCATCGATAGCCCCACCATGATCTCTAAATTATTTCATGTCAACATATGTTTAAATATTTATGTGAAGCTGTTTAATTAAAAAATTGGCAGGGTTACAAGGAATGTTGTTCCGGTTGAGGAGGATGTGTAGCTTATCTGGCCTCCGTGACCTGAGATTATCTCTCTTGCCACTGCGAGTCCCAGGCCGGTGCCGTTGTCTTTTCCGAAACTTACAAATGAGTTGAATATTGAACTTCCCGCAGCTTCAGGGATTCCTGTTCCAGTGTCTGTAAAACTGAAGACAATTCTGTTTTGAATATTATCCACTTCAAATATGAATCGTCCGTTATCTCCCATGGCTTCAACTGCATTTATTGTAATATTGTGAAAAGCCCGCAGAAGTTTTTCCTGATCGACCTTTATAACACCACTTGTTCTTTTTCTTACAACAAGTTCAACATTAGAAGACTTGAGGTAGTTTTCAACGTCGTAAATATATTTATCAATAAAGTCATCAAGGGCGCAGTTTGAAGTGAGAAGATCTTTTTCACCTCTTGAAAATGAGACAATATCGCTTGTCATATTTTTTATTCGATCAATGGCTTTTTTAATATGTGCCAGATACTCCCTGGCCTCTTTGGGTTTTGTTGTTTCAGCAAGGAGTTCCGAGTATCCTGAAATTGTAGTTATGGGAGTTCTTAAATCGTGCATTACGCCTGCAAGGAGTCT
Organism: Deltaproteobacteria bacterium; assembly: GCA_016937935.1. GTDB lineage: Bacteria > Myxococcota_A > Polyangia > JAAYKL01 > JAAYKL01 > JAFGVO01. Next base: position 722 of record JAFGVO010000214.1, read on the forward strand.
TCCTACTGTAGCAAGTCTGTGCTCTCTATCCCTTTGTTCTTTTTCCTGAATATGTACGACCGCTGTTGCCATTTGTCCTGCAATGAGTCTTAAAATTGCCTTGTCGGTTTCATCAAAATCCCGGCCTACTGTTTTGTTTGCAATAAGTATGGATCCTATTGTTCCATTATGTTCATCAATAGGAAGCGGTACAGCAACAAGGTTCTGGAGTGTAATTCCCGCACGCTTTTGAATGTAATCTTCATAGCGGGGATCAGAAGCAGGGTCTTTGACATAAACTTCCTTGTGCTTTGTTGCGGACCAGCCGCTAAAGCCGGCACCTGCCTGAACTTTATAAATTCTATCAACAGAGCCGTCCACCGAGTATATTCTTTTATAAGCTCCCTGAGGATTCATGAGATAAAGAAATCCAAATTGTGCATTTAAAATATTAAGTATTTTTGAAAATGAGTTTTTTCCAAGAGAGTCAATATCTTCAGATCTGGACAGTATTTGTTCAAGCTGTAGCAGAATTTCAAGCTCGCTGTTCTTTTTCTCCAAATCCTGCTTTGTTGAGGTTATCTGTTTGTTTTTCTTAACAAGATTGATGATAAGCCGGGAATTTTCAATGACCATGGCAAGCTGGTTGCCTACTGCTCCAAGCAGAGTTACGTCATCTTTTGAAAATGCTCCATTTTTACTGTTTAAAACTTCAATAACACCAATAACAAGTCCATCTCTTCCAAAAATTGGATGACAGATTACTGATGCAGTTTTAAATCCTGATTTTTTATCAAAGCGGGGATCAAACCGTTCATCATTATATGCATTATCGATTATGAGGGGCAATTTGTGGCTGGCAGTCCAGCCAGCAAGGCCGTGCCCCGGAGGAAGAACGATCTCTTTTGTTTCATCACCTTCAATAACTCTTGAAATAAGAGCCCCATCTTTATTTGATAAAAAGAGTGTAGTTCGCTCAGCGTTAATTGCCAGAGAGATATTTTTTACAGCAAGGGTCAGGACCTCGTCAAAACTCATAGTTGTGTCAAGGTTTATTGCGATCTCTTTTAAGGATTCCAGTTTTTGTCTGGTTTGATCAAGATCTATTTCGGTGGATGAATTTTGTTCGATAGCAGTCACGATTATAAATAATTATTCTGATTTTGTGCCGCATTCAGAACAGAATTTTGAAGTTTCATTGAGCTTTGCACCACAATTGGAACAAAATTTAGGACCTGCGGGGAGTGGCTGTCCGCACTCGGCACAAAATTTACCTGTTGCAACTGTTTTGTTGCATGAGGTACAGACAACAGTGTTGGATTGTGCCTGTGAAGTGGTACCACCGTCAAGGTGTCCTGCCGCAGGGTTTGGTGCCTGATTTCCATTTGCCGGAGGTGCCTGATTCTGAAACATATTTGCCATTCCAAAACCTACACCTAAAGCTGCACCTCCAAGCATACCATTACCACCGCCACCTTCACCACCGCCGCCACCGCCACTTGCCATACCCTCACCAGCGCCCATCATCGCTTTTCCAGCAGCAAAACTCTGAAATCCCTGCATGCCACCTGCCATTCTTACATAGGCTGCATCGGTGTAGAGTTTCTTCAGATTGATTTCATCCTCATCTTTAATACTCAGTACAAAATTTCCAAGGGCAACAATTCGTACTCCATAATGGTCAACGTGTTTTTTAACACCTTCAATTACGCTGACTTCAATCTCTTCGGTGTAGGCACCGGAAACAACATCAAGAAGGGGCCAGTGCTGTTTTACGATAAGTTCGGCCGTCTGATCCCTGATAACTTTTAAAACCTGCTGTTTAAACCATCCAAAAAAAGATTCGTTATCAGCCTGACGCATACCTGTAAGACCAAGAATTAATTTTTCAGGATCAGTTATCATTAATGCAAAATCACCATGAACCATTGTCTCTACGGGAACTCCTGATTTAGGATCTTCAACTGAACCGATTCGTCCTCCAAATTTTATCTCTGTAAACTGACGAATCGAAACAAAAAAGATCTCAGAGATAAAAACATTGGCTCCGGTAAAGCTGTCCACAAGGTTTGAAAGAAATGGAATATTTGAAGAATTGAGTGTATGGCGTCCAGGGCCTATCTTTCCTTCTACTTTACCATCTTTAAAAAAAACGGCTATTTCATCCGAGTCCACTGTAAGCTGAGCATGGTTTGGTATGGTCTGATCGGGATGTTTATAAATAGCATATTCTTTTGCCTCATCAGGCCTTGCTATCATTAACTCCTGAACACCTCTTTTAATAAAATTCATTACTCCCATGGAAACTCCTTATTAAAATAAAGTACTGAAAATCAGGTTAAACTCTTTTTTTCATCATATCAACACTTTTTAAAGCTTTGATCATCATAAGATATAATATTGGTTGAAAAATAAACAGTGTTGAAAAATAAACAGTAATGAAGAGAGTGTTGCTTGACATTTATAAATGCGTTGTTACCTATTGCTTGATTTTAAATTCACCAACTTCCGGACATTTTTCAATCCGGATCCAAAAATAGAGGAGAGTTTGTATGACAACAGAAAATACAATGAAATTTGAAGCGGAAACCACCCAGTTACTGGAAATCATGATAAACTCAATTTATACGGAAAAAGAGGTTTTTTTACGTGAATTGATTTCTAACGCTTCTGATGCACTTGATAAACTGCGTTTTAATGCAATTACAGATAAATCTTTAATTGATGGCGCTTTTGAGGGAAGAATTAAACTGGAAGCTGACTCCAAAAATAGAATTCTTAAAATTACAGATAACGGAATCGGGATGAGCAGGGATGATGTTGTTGCCAATATCGGAACTATTGCACGCTCCGGAACACACGAACTCGTGAAAAGTCTTGAGAAGTCAAAATCAAAAGATATGCCCGAAGAGCTCATAGGGCGATTTGGTGTGGGTTTTTATTCCTGCATGATGGTTGCTGACAAAGTGACTCTCACCACCAGAAAAGCCGGTGAAGATGTTGCAACAGTATGGACTTATAATGGCGGATCTGAATATTCAATAAGTGATGGTACAAAAGAGAGCCACGGCACTACTATTGAGCTTAAACTTAAAGATGTTGATAAAGATGACGGTCTTGACGATTTTACCTCTGAGTATGTTTTAAGAAATATTATCAAGAAGTACTCTGATTTTGTAAGATACCCGATTGTTCTTCCTGTTGAGAGGGAAGAGGGTGAAGGAGATGACAAAAAAACGGTCACAGAAGATGAGACTCTTAATTCCATGAAAGCTATCTGGCGTAAAGATCAGAGTGAAGTCAAGGATGAGGATCGTAACGAATTTTATAAGCATGTTGCAAGGGACTGGGCAGATCCCATGGAACATATTTATATGAAGGTTGAGGGTACAAATGAGTACCAGGCACTTCTGTTTATTCCATCAACTGCTCCTTTTGATCTTTACTCCCAGTCATATAAAAGAGGTCTTCAGCTCTACGTTCGCAATGTAATGATCATGGAAAAAAGTGAAGAGCTTCTTCCTGAATATCTGAGATTTGTCAAAGGTGTTGTAGATGCTCAGGACCTTCCTTTAAATATTTCGAGGGAGACACTTCAGAATAACAGACAGATTGCCACAATTAAAAAATCTATTGTTAAAAAGGTTCTTTCAGAGCTCAAAAAAATGCAGGAGAAAGATACTGACAAATATCTGACTTTCTGGAAGCAGTTTGGCGCAGTTATAAAGGAAGGTATTTCAACCTCTTATGAGGACAGGGATAAACTTATTCCTCTTCTTCTTTTTCAATCAACTGCAGATCCTGAAAAGCTTGTAACATTAAAAGAGTACAAGGAGAGAATGAAAGAGGGACAGGAGCATATCTACTATCTTTCCGGTGAAAACAGAGAGGTTGTTGAAAATTCACCCCATCTTGAAGCTTTTAAAGTTAAAGGTTATGAGGTTCTCTTTTTTACTGATCCCATTGATGAATTTATGGTTTCGGGGCTTTTTGATTTTGATGGTAAAGAGCTTAAATCAATTGGTAAAGGGAGCGTGGATCTTGGCAGTGAAGATGAGAAAAAGAAACTTGAAGAGGTTAAAGATAATTTTAAAACTGTTCTCGAATCCCTCCAGAAGGCACTTGCTGAACATGTAAGTGAAGTTAGAATTTCAAGCAGACTTACCTCTTCTCCTGTCTGCATGGTTGGTTCAGAGGGTGATTTGAGCCCCCACATAGAGAGAATGATGCTGCAGAATAAACTGGATATGCCAAAACAGAAGCGTGCTCTTGAGATAAATCCCGAACACGAGATTATTGTTAAAATAAAAGAGCGTTTTGAAAAAGGAATGAGTGAAGAGGAAATCAATGATACTGCCCAGCTTCTTTTTGGTCAGGCTCTTCTTGCAGAAAGTACACCACTTCCCGACCCTGCAGGATTTGCAAAACTGGTGGCAAAACTGATGGCATAGAACTGTTTTTTTCGACACCTTAAGTCAGTTCAGGTCCTCTATAGTTTGAAAAAATTAAAGAGGTATAAAATGGAAAATAAAAAAGAATTTACACAAATTAACAGCCTTGAAGATCTTAAAGCGTTTGAATTAAAAGAGAATACTCTGATAACGGTGCTTTTTTATAAAAAGTCTTCAGAAAAAAGTATGACTGCCCTTGATAGGATGAAAAACACGGCTGCATCAATTGAGAACCCTGTTATCGCAATGGTTGATGTAGAAAAAGCACGGGATATTCATAAAGAGCTCGGTGTAACGACGGTTCCAACTGTTGTTACAATTAAAGATGGAAGGGTTGTTAAAAAAATTGAAGGACTTCAATCTGAAGAGACTTACAGGATTTTACTGGCAAATGTCCCAAGGAAACTTGCAGACGGAACCGTTGCTCCCCCTTTGAGAATCTCTGTTTATACAACACAGGTCTGCCCCCACTGCTCAACGGTAAAAAAGCATCTTAAACGTAAGGGAGTTCCATTTAGAGAAATCGATGTGAGTAAAGATCAGGATTCCGCTGCAGAACTTCAAAGAAGGACAGGTCAGACTGGTGTTCCACAGACAGATATTAACGGAACCTGGGTTATGGGTGCTGATTTAGGAAAAATTGATAGGATTATCGCTGCCAGGTGATATATAAGTAAAATAGATGACTATTAAACAAACAAAGATGACTATTAAACAAACAATAATGAGGAGCGAAGTAATATGAAGACAATTTCACCACTTTCAGGAAATATATTAATTGAAATTAATAAAGCAGAAGAGGTAACAGCAAGCGGAATTATTATTCCCGGAGCTGCACAGGAAAGACCCAGCGAAGGAAAAGTTATCGCGGTTGCTGCGGATGCGGATGATCAGATTTTGGTTGGAGATGTGGTTATTTACAAAAAATACAGTGGAACAGAGATAACTTATGATGATAAAAAATATCGCATAGTTCCTGATGGAGATATTCTTGCCAAATACGTTGAATCAGACGCAATTTAATAAAACCTGCTCTTGAATTTCTTCAAAATTATTTCTGAAATATTATCTTAGAATAATATTTGGGACTGTTCGTCCACTTGTTGGGTGTACTTTTTATGGTTACTGGTGTATTAATTATGCTGTAACAGACAATAAGGAGAAATAAAGTGATAAAAAAACAACTATCAATTACAGGAATAATTCTGTTTGCACTTATAACTTACGGATGTTCATTCAGTGTACAGGGTTCAGGGGCTGCAAAAGGCGGAACAACTGCAAATGGAAAAAAGGAGACAGCCAAAAAAGATAAATCCACTGTTAAAGTTTCAGCAAATGTCAAGAGTACCGGTTCAACAGCTAAAGCATCTACAAGTGCAAAAAGCAGCGGATCCGCAGGTGTCAAAGCATCCGCAAGTGCAAACGGTAATGCTGATGTTAAAAAGGTTATGGTTGGTAATATTGCATTTTCCACAAATTTAAGCAGTAAAATAAAAAAAGAGAGTACTTTTAAAACCGGGGCAAAGGTAAATGTTAAAGTTAAGAACCCCAATTTTTCCAGCATAAAAGCGAAAGCTGATGGTAAAGTTACATTTACTGCCAAACAGAAAGCTGCTGCTAAAAAAGAGATTCAGGCCCGATTAAATGCCTATAAAAAAGCAAAAGCTCAATTAAGTGTTAAGCTTAAAAACAGTGCAAAACTTAAAATCCAGGCTGAAGCAAAACTTAAAAAAAGTACTTCATTATTAGCAAAACTTAAAAAGAGCTGGGAGTTGAATGCTAAAAAAGTAGCTGATTTAAACGCTAAGCTTAAACTAAAAATGAAAATTAAGGTATCAGGAAAAGTTAATCTTAAAGAGCTTGCCAAGGCCGAAAAAGAGATAGCTACAATTAAGAAAGATCTTGTTAAAGCAGAAAAAGATGAAAATAAATCAAAACAGGAGCTTGATAAAACAGAAAAAGAACAGACAGCAGCAGAAAATGATGTGAAGAAGGCTGAAGTTGAGCAAAAAGAGGCAGAAGAGAAAATTGCTGAAACCGATAAAGAGATAGCTGAAGTTGAAGTTGAGCAAAAAGAAGTTGAGCAAAAAGAGGTAGTTGCAGAAGCGGTGGAAGAGCCGGAAATGATTGAAGAAGAAGTGGTTGTAGAAGAGCCTCCAACAGAGCCTTCAGACAATGCTTTTGGTTATGAAACTCCTGTATGGGGATGTTTCAAGGGTGAAGTAATGTTTATTGAGGCAAATTCTAAACAGCTTCCTAAAGACTATTCCAAATATGAAGTATCCTCAACACTGTATGCATGTGAATGGGATATCGCCCCGAGATCGTTTGATACAGGATTTCCCGGTGTTGAAAATAAATTTGAGTGGTTTGCGATTCGATATTCAGGAGGCTTCAGCATTGCTGAGGCTGGAACATATAAATTTCGCATAAACAGTGATGATGGTGCAAAACTTTACATTGACGGCCAGCTTGTGGTTGACAATGATGGTGAGCATCCTCCACTTTCAAAAGACGGTTCAATAAAACTTTCAAAAGGTGACCATCAGCTTGTTCTTGAGTATTATCAGGGACCCCGTTATGAAATCGCTCTTCAGGTTTTTGTAACTGCACCAAATGAGCAGGAAAGCATTTTTTCAGTTAGATAACCCCTTGAACGTCATAGTTGCCACCAGAATAAATATAAATAGTGTCAGAAAAATTATAAAATAGACTGTTTTTTTGTAATTAAACAGTTCTTTTTCAGGGGGCTTACTTTGACTCTGCTCCAGTAGTGAAAAAAGCCTTGCAGAGAGTTTTTCTATTTGTGCACGGGCTGTTTCATCTCCAATCGCTTTATACGACTGTGCTGCAAAAGGTGCTTCATTATTTAAAATTGCCCTCTCGATAAAAAGGGCATGAGCTTTATTATCATCCCAGTTATTTTGAACATTTTCCCACAATTGTAAAAGTTCTTGAGAGGCCATTAATGATGATTTATCTTTTTCACTATTTAATTTAAAACTGCTCATATGTTAATTTCCTGTAAATTATTTAATAGTCAGTCGACAATTTATCTTTTAAACAATAAATTACAAAATATTATTTTTAATAGAATAAAAAGTTATCAGATATTAATATGTAAAGTTTATAAAGAGGAGATCTAATGACAATAAATCCTGATATTATAGAAATTTTAGCATGTCCTAAATGCAGTGGAGATTTAATTATTATTCCAGATGATAAAGGCTTTGGCTGTAGAGTGTGTAATCTTCTGTATAAAAATGAAGATGACATCCCCAATTTTTTAATTGAGGAGGCCATTAGTCTTAGTGAGAATAGTTGATTATGAAGTGTGCGAAAGGGGGGACTCGAACCCCCACATCCTTGCGGACACAGGCACCTGAAGCCTGCGCGTCTACCAATTCCGCCACTTTCGCATGGTTAAACAGGCACTGGAAACTTCTACACCAGTTTTTTTTTACTTTCAAGGATATTTATGAATAAACAACAGAATCTTGAAGAGCTTATAATACATCATAAAAAAAAGTATTATACAGGAGATGCAGAGATTAGTGATGCTGAGTACGATACTCTTGAAGAGGAGTTAAGACAGATAGCTCCAGATTCATATGTACTGCAAAAAGTGGGTTTTGATTTTGATGTTCAGAAGATTAAACATGTTTATCCCATGTTAAGTCTTGATAAGCGTCGAGTGCCGGGTGAGGTTATAGACTGGATGGATAATGAAACCTGTATGGTTAGCCATAAAATGGATGGAAGCAGTGCCTCCCTTGTTTATGATAAAGGTGTTTTTAAACTGGCAAAGACCAGAGGTGACGGTGTTTTTGGTGAAAATATTACCCAGTATTTTAAATTTATTAAAATCCCAAATATTTTATTAAGTGAAAAATTAAGATCCGCAGATGTTGAAATCAGGGGAGAGGTCTGTATTAGCAGAAAATCATTTTATGAACTCTCTGAAGTTATGGAACAGCGCAAACTGGACAGACCCAAATCCATCAGAAATATTGTAGCCGGACTTCTTCATAAAAAAGAGGATTTGGATTTAAGCTCATACCTTGATTTTATTGCATATGAAATTTTTTCAGAGGGTCTTGATATAGCTTCAGAAGATGAAAAATTTAAGGTTCTTGAAAATGAAGGATTTATAACTCCATTTCATAAGATAATCAGCAGCAGAGAAGATTTTGATAAAATTATTGAGGAGTATAAAATTGATTTAGCAGAAGGTTCTTATCTTACTGACGGTCTTGTGATTGGGGTTAACAATTTAAAGAAACAGCTTGCAAGAGGGTTTACTGCACATCACCCGAAAGGGAAACTGGCATTTAAATTTAAATCAGAAACTGCAATAGCAATCATTGAAAATATTGTTGTTGATGTGGGCAGAACAGGAAAAATATCTTTTGTGGGAGAGATAACACCTGTGGAGCTTTCAGGGGCAACCGTAAGAAGGGTGACTCTTAATAATGCACGCTATATCGAAGATAATGACATAAACAGAGGTTGTGAAATTGAGTTAACAAGAAGCGGTGAGGTTATTCCAAAACATGAGAGAACAATTACAAAATCAGGAGTTTATGAGTTTCCCTCAGTATGTCCGGCCTGTCAGACACATCTTGTAAGAAGCTCAACCAATATTGATTTAATCTGCGAAAATCTAAACTGTCCCGCCCGGAAAAAGGGGAGAATTCTAAATTGGATTACTGTTACAGGTATTGAAAATTTAGGTCCTCAAACTCTCGAGCGTTTTTTTGATCTGAATCTGGTTACAAAAATCGAAGATTTATATTTTCTTACTCCGGACATGATTGAAAATCTTGAGGGTCTTGGAAAGAGGTCTGCGGAAAAAATTACAAACAATATTGCACAGACAAAAAAGATCTCATTTGAAACATTTTTAACGGCTCTCGGACTTGATGGACTTGGAAAAGGTGTTGCAAAGCTGATTGTTGCAAAATATCCCTCAATTGAAAATTTAAAACTTGAAGGCAATATTGACGAACTTAAAAAAATTGATGGGATTGGAGATATTCTGGCTGCTAATATCATGGAGGGATTTGAAAATTATGCCTATGAACTTGCAGAAAATCTCAAATCAGCGGGAGTTGAAATTATTGATTATGTACCTGAACAAAAAGGTGATAAATTAAAAGGTCAGAAATTTGTAATAACAGGCCGATTATCGAAGCCAAGAAAAGAGATTGAAGAATTTATTCTAAATTTCGGAGGGGAAATATCTTCATCTGTAAGTAAAAATACATCATATCTTCTTTGTAACGAACCCTCAGAGTCATCAAAGAGCAGGAAGGCGGAATCTCTTGATATTCCCATTATTTCTGAAGATGATTTGATCGAAATGATAAAGTAGACAAATGATAAAATTTAAAAAAATTGCTAAAGGGTTGTTTTTTTTAGAGCGTCCCGTTCAGCTTTTTTCCGGGCTCTCTTTTTTTCCATCAGATGGTCATCGGCCTCTTTTAAAATTGCATCAAGTGATTTGTTATTATCCGGTTTGAAAACTGATGTGCCCACACTTAAAGATACTTTGTATGGTTTTGATAAAATTTTATTTATTTTTGTAATGTTCTGATTAAGGCGTTCCATGATTGCATGACCCGTTTCATTTGCATTATCCATTGCCATTATAACACAAAATTCATCACCGCCGATTCTGCCAATTACATCATTTCTTCTAAATGTCTGTTTTAAAATGTCTGCAGCCCCGGCAATTGCAGCATCACCCTCTTCGTGTCCATAGGTATCATTAATCGTTTTTAATTTATCCAGATCCGCATAAAAGACTAATGTTTTTTTACCTGCATCTCTGGCAGCCTCCAGAAGCTTTTTACCCCTGGACATAAAGCCTCTCCTGTTTTGAACTCCGGTGAGTTCATCCATCATAGATTGAATTTTAAGTTCGTCCATCATCGATGAACTTTTTATTGAACTGCCAATATGGGTTCTCAACTCTTCAAACATAAATGGAGGATGTCCTGTAGCGTGTTCAAAAACTATATATCCAAAATGTTCAGTGTTAAAAAAGAGAGGCATCATAATCCAGTTTGCCGGTTTATTTGAGTCTCTTAAATTATCTGGAATAATATCTTTTGTATCAAACAGATTATCTTCCGGATTTATAATTTTTATACTGTTTTCAAAATCATAGCTTAAAAGCAGTTTTGATTTTTCGGGGAATTCCCAGTTTTCAGTAGTTAACATTCTGCCACTATAATTATACATGGCAAAAATTGTCCGGTTTATATGGAGCGCAGGAAATTTGTCAGCAATCATGGATAGCAGTTCATGCTGATGAAAAGTTGTAATAATTCCCTGACAGCTCTCTCTTATTTGATCCTGAAAAACCGCATCTTTAATTGTAGAGGCCTGAAGGGATATTAATTTATACTCTCTTAACAGGGATTGCCCTTTTTGGAGAAGTCCGTTGGCCTTGTTTAAATCCCTTACTTTTGTAAAGATTCCTTCCGCCTGGTTTTGAAGGGTGGATAAAAATTCGAGAAGAAGGTCTGTGCCATTTTGGAGTTTTTCCATTGAATCAAATAATATCTCAAGACGGTTTAAAAAATTGTGATCTCCACTCTCTTTTTTATAACCTGATACATTTGAAAATGACTCAAGCAAAGATGCGGTCTTTTGAGTTAACTCTTTTTGAGAAATGTTATAATCTTCTGAATTTTGAAGTACTTTTTCAACAAACTGCTTTTTTATTAGTGATATATCAATAATATTATCAGTCTCTTTTTTATCTTCATCAATTGTTGCGGGAAAACAGCCGCAGCTTCTTCTAAAGTATACAGGTGCCTTAAGACTAATTATGTCAGAGACTTTCTTTTTATTAATAAGGTTTAACAGATTATCGATGGCTGATTTGCCAAATTCATTCCATGGCTGGCCAACAGTTGTAAGGGGAGGGTATGTTACTGATGCAATACTCTCATCGTCAAAACCTGTCACAGAAACATCCATTGGAACATTAATACCTGAGTTTCTTAACTGTTCTATTGCTCCAAGAGCGGTGAAATCATCAGCTCCAATAACAGCATCAAATTTCACTTTGTCCTCCATGAGCGTTTTAATGGCATTAACACCATCTTCTTTCATAAACTGTCCGGGCCTGACCAGCTCATTTTTAAAAGGGAGACCGTTTTTCTGGAGACCGAATTTATATGCAGAAAAGCGTTCTTCAGCTTCAAGTGCACCGTCAGGACCTTTTATGAAGGCAATTTTTTTTCTTCCGTGATCTTTGACCAGATGGTCCACAATTGCAACAACACCATTAAAGTTATCTACCATAACACTGGGAAGGCCAGCAGTTCTTGAGGAAATCAAGATGGTTGGAAGCCCTTTAAATTCATTATACAATTTTTCTGAAAATTCTGTTCCCCGGTGATTTTCGATTGCTCCGCCAAAACAGACAAGACCATCAAGTTTGGCTCTTTTTATAAAATCGGTTACAATATAGTAGTGATTTTCGAGTGTATTTACATTGTCCTGGGATGTTCCAACAAAGGATATTAGTTCGATGCCTTTCTGTTTTGCATATTTAGCCAGACCATTCCAGACCCTGGCCTGATAAGGTTCATGAAAACAGGATATTAAAACACCAATTGTTTTACAGCTTTTGGGCATTGTATACTCTCTCACCCTTTTCCAGATACAGGGTTTAGATTATCTTTCTGATTTATAGCAGAGAAATATGCCTTTGAACAACAAATTTATAGGATATTGATAAATTACAGAGGTGTTAAGAGGGATTATTTAGCTTCTTCCTCTTCAACAGGGCAGTCCAGACACTCTTTTCCTTTATACTCGAGAAGACCGTCCGCATCCATAAATCCTGCACCTGAGCGATTGAGAAAAATAGCTTTGATTTTGTATTTGTGACCTTCTTGCCAGTCCCAGATTACAGGCGGGAGATAAACACCTTCAGGAAGTTCTTCGGGGGCTTTTCCGGCTTCAGCATCTTCTCTTGCCTGATCCATCTCTTTAAAACTTTGAGCAAATCCAACCAGACGAATCATGCGCTTGCTTAGTTTTTCTCCAAGCTCGTCAGCTAAAAAGAGGTGAGGCATCATTGTGTGACATGTTTTACCCTCTTCACAAACTGGTTTTTCATATATTTTAACAATATAAGCAGTAATTTCAATTTGAGTATTGAGGGTTTTACCAACATTTTTTCTTAAACCGTACAACGAATAGGATCCATCCTGATATGTTTCAGGTACTGATGGTACAGGAATGTTTGGTACAGGAGGGAGGTTTGGTTTATAACCCTGAACCTCTGTAACTAAAGTGCTGCTTTTTGCTTCTGACTTATCGCCACAGGCTGCAACTACAAATAAAACTGATGCTAATACAGTAATTATTACACCTATCCGCTTCATGTCTGGCTCCTTACCCTAAAGTTAAATTTAGGAATAGTAGTTTCTTTCAGGACTGAGTTTTAACATATAA
>JAFGVO010000215.1 GCA_016937935.1 Deltaproteobacteria bacterium
ATTCCGTAAATAACCTCTTTTATAAGTATTAAAATAAAACTGAAAGAGTCAATAGCTGCTGAAAGCATGACAAGTTGAGGATAAGTATAATAGATAAAAAATGCCGAAATAGCACAAACTGCTCCAGTTGCCATAACCGGGAGTGTTTTACCCGACAAAAAGGGAATTAGTGTTAAAGCGGCAAACAGTCTCACATAAATCAGAAAAAAAGAGAGTAAAAAAGTTTTTACTGATAAAATTTCCACAATACATTTCTCGGCTAAATACCTGAAATAAGAGTCCATGAGGTTGATGCGTATTCAACAATTCGATTTCCCATCCATGGAATATAAATTATAAGAACTCCGGAGACTGCAGCAATTCTTGCACAAAGACCTATGGCCGGTTCGCTCAGCCTTGTGTATGAAGTTAATATCCCTGTAAAAAGAGCTGTAATAAAAAATGCCGCAAGCACAGGGATCAGAATAAAAAGGGCTTCGGTTAATAGATTGGATGCAATATCAAATATTACAGCTTTACTCATTATAAACTACCTTGCCGGTGTGAAAACAATGGGAAACTGAACCTGTGAGTTACCTGAACTGGCTGGAAAAGCCCATTTTTTAACTGATGAATCAAGACAAGTTTTAAGAGAAGTATATGATGTTCCAGACCCGGACAATTTTACAGTTTTAACCATTCCGGACATACCAATTGCAACATCAAAAGTTACTTTCAAATCTCTGTCAGTAGGGGCACTGCCAGATTTCATAGCTCTTTCGTAACAGAGTTGAAGACTACTCCTGTTTTTAGAAACAACTTTACTCATTTGTGACTGGGAAAGAGCATCAGAGCCTGAACCACTGCTTGTTCCACTGCTTGTTCCTCCTTTTAATGCAATACCATCAGCTCCCGAAAGCTGTGCCATCAATTGTCTTTTTCGCTCATCTGCAGTCATTGGAGCTGCATCTGCAGCAGATGAATTATCAGCAGAAGATGCCACTCGTTTTTTAGCTGTATTACTGCTTTTTGCCACAGCCGGTGAACTACTGCTTCCATCCTGTTTTACATCAGATTTATCATCAATAGGCCTGTCCCTGTAAACAACCTGAGTTTTTTCAATAATTTTCTCTTTTACTATAGTCTCGGTTTTACTGTTGCCAATAATAATAACAAGTGTCAATACAGTTGCGCTTGTTGCAACAAAACCAAGAGCCGCAAGAATTTTCCATCTTCTGTGACTCTCAATAAAATGATGAGGAATAATTGATGTTACAGATGACATTAAGTCCGCAGCTGAGTGAGAGGATGAATGTTCATCTTTAGAACTCTCAAAAAAACTGGTTGAGACTGAATGCTCTGTTGTCTTCTTATTTTGAACCCCAGGTTCAGTATTAACAGCAGAATCAAGTCTGTTTTCACTGACAGCACCCATTTTACTGCCTATAAGAGGAGATGGAGCCTGCTTGTTTCCTGATTCAAACAGTCCAAGCTCCGGTTTAACAGGGATTTTTTCAGGGATAACAGATACAGTAGAGAGAAGCTCTGTGATTTCACTATTAGACTTAATAGGAACCCAGTCAACCATACCCTCTTTCCATATTAAAGTGTCAACAGTAACTCTCTTTTCATTTTTATAAGAGAGTATATCTTTTGCACTGACCGGCCCGGCGGATTTACCATCAATAACCACAAACCATATTTTTGCATCCCGGTCATTTCTATTGATTGTTTCAGAAGATTTTTTAACTGCATCATAAAGACCGGCAGTCCCCTTCTGAACATTATTTCCTCCCCCTTTTTTAAATGAATCTGCAAATCTGTTTTCAAGGACAGATTCAGAGGGCTTAACAACAGGCTTTGCTGATGGCTTTACAGCTGGCTTTACTCCCGACTTCACTACGGAGGAAGGGGTAATGGATTTGCCATTTACAGAAATAACTCCACCACACTTTTTACATTTAATTTTGAGGGTTCTTCCCGCTACTTTTTCATCTTGAATACTGTATTTTGACTGACACTTTTCGCAAATAATTTTCATAAAATAGAGCTCTTATATAATATCCATCAGGTGTTGCTTGATGCTGTTTCTGGTCTCTTCATCTGAACAGTAATGAAGTGAACGCTCCCATGTTTCGATAGCTTTAAATTTAAATCCCGCCTTCTGATATAAAAGTGCCAGGTTCTTCATAGCAGGAAAATAATCCGGTTCAAGTTCCAGGGTACTTTCAAGCTCTCTTATTGCCTGGTATGTAAGTGACTTCTTTCCTAATAAAAGTGCCAGATTATAATGAAGCTTGTATGCAAGTGGATCTATCTGAAGTCCTTTTTTAAGCAGTTCAATCGCTTTATCAATATGACCGGCTTTATATGAATTAATACTCTCAACGAGTATGCCTTCAATTTTTCTGGTGAGATCTTCCTGAGCCTCTTCATCAACAGAGGATTTACTTACATTTATATGTTTTTCAACCTTTTCAAGAAACTCGGCAAGTTTAAAAGGCTTTTCGATAAAATCATCAACTCCGTATGAATCCTTTAAATCCTGAGCATAACGCCAACCTCTATAAATTGCAGAGATCATGATTACTGGTATATGACCATATTTTTTACTTCCTTTAATCTTTTTACAGATATCAAAACCATGAACTTCGGGAAGCATTGCATCTAAAATAATAATGTCAGGCTCTTCAGTCTGAACCATTGATACAGCCTCCAATCCTCTTGAAGCTGTAACTACATCATATCCTTTTTCGGTTAAAACCCTCGAAATAAGAAGCCTTATATCGTCTTCATCATCTACCACAAGAACTTTTTTCTGAACTTCAAGCTGGGGTTCAGGGGCTGAGATAGCAGGATACATCGAAGAAATCTGCTGATTAAGAGGTACATCAATTTCAATATCTAACGAAAGCTCATCAACAGAAGGAAGATCAGATGCAGACTTGCCAAGCACTGTTGCGGCCTGTGAGGCTGAAGGCTCCTGAACTTTGGCAACTTGTGCTTTCTGCTTAGACCTTGAAAGAGCATCTTCATATCCAGGACCCGTATAAACTTTTTCTCCTGAATCAAGGGATGAATAACATTTTTCAATCAATGTATCCAGTTGAATTGGAAGAGCAATGTGAGGAAAAATCTTCTTTCCTGAAACAAACTCAATTTCATCAATTATCTTTTTATCATCAGGCACTTTCATTGCCAGTTTCAAATTTTCACCGGAAACGGCAAAGGGAAGTATACCGTGCTGTTGAGCAATTTCGAAAGGAACTATATTTAGAACTTCAAGCTGAATCTGTACATCATCTAAATTTACTGCAGGGACTCCAAAATTTTCACTAAGATCTTCCAACTGTTTAGTAATATCACTCACATCTTGCTCCGTACTATTCAGGTTATCTGCATGAACCACAAGTTTTTTAAGATTTAACTTTCCAAGTTTAGCTGCATCACCGTTATTCATATAATGCATATCCCCAATCAGTTCAAATCATTATTTTCCGATGAACCTAAAATTGCATTGATACATTACACATACGTCAAGATATGGACAATAATAAACAGGTATGAATTTTAACTTTTTTATCAGAAAATGGGATAATAGAAAAAACAATTACAGTAGTAATGAAATTAAGAAGGTAAATCTAAAGAAATGTCACATTCCGCTAAGAATCAGAAATGAATTTCCATCACGCTCAAGGTTTATTCTTTTGTCACCTGTATAATTGTGCCATCTGGTTTCACCGTCAATCGTAAACTGAAAACTCATAGTATAAATTATCTGAACAATAATCGCTGATTCATCTTCAAAAACTGAACGATATTTTATCTCATACCTTATCTCATCAATTGATTTAAATCTCTCCCCAAGAATCTCCTCCAGATGCTGCTTGTTAACATCATCGTCACCAGATACAGTTCCGCTATTGTCAAAATATCTCGGGGATGCAAGATTAAGAAGAACCCCAACATTCAGATCTTCTACAGCATGCCTGTATCGCTCGCAAAAGTTGATAACATCCCTGTTAAAATTATTGTCAGGTATCTCGGTATTTGGAATATACTGCTTTTGACATGCTGTTATAAAAATAAAAGGTAAAAGTAAAAGGGGAATAATTTTATTCAGTTTTAAATTCATACATTTCCTCATAATTAGTTTGTTAGTATCAATAATGACCATAACGAATAACACGTTTAAGATTATTTCAATAAAAAAACAAATTTAAAAGTTTAAAAAATGAGTACTTTTTATTCTGTGATTCATAATTTTCACTAATTTCAGCACCAATATTATTTGAACAACCGCAGCCATTTGACGGTTTTAAAATATCATCTGAAAAATTAAGATAATAAACGGCTCCACTCTTATCAAAAAGTGTAATTTCACTGGCGGCATGTTTTGAAAGAATCCATCTGTGTATTATTCTCTTTCCCATGCCATAACTGTCATCTTTAAAATCCCAGATTATATTTAGAAAAGATGCATCCGAAACAATTTTATATCTCTGCCAGTCAAGGGCACCGCCCAATTTTTTATCTTCGCGCTTTACAGCGGCTTTTATAGATAAAGCTTTAGATTTAACAAATTCAATAAGAGAGTTTTTTTTGCCGTCTACTTTGTAGAGAAGAACTCTATCACGTTTTTTAATCTCACCTGTATTTGTTTGCCACGTTGCATACAAAGGAAAAATCTCCCTGCCATCGCAAACTGCTTTTAAAGACCCAAAATCTGATTTGACCACAACCTCAAAAAGCTCACTTTTAAAATTACCGGAAGGAATAATCTTAAAGGTATTTTTTTCTTCTTTTTCAACTCTTTTTTTCTGGTTAATGCAACTGCCGACACAAAAGGAATCTCTATTTGTTATTCTGAATCCCGGACCTGAAACAGTAAGGCTATATAAACCATCAGGCATAAAAGGAAGTATCTCTGCGTAAAGCAGGTATTTACTGTTATCAGATGAAGGTCTCAACCTCATAATATTGACAACATATTTTAATAATCTGTTTTGTGTTCCTATTGCCCCATATGACATTATAAAAAAAACAACGCGCCAATCTTTCCACACTTTCCGTTTCTGAACTCCGGGGGGAGGAGTCAGATCAAAAGGCAGAGACATTTTAATTTTTAAAAGTTCTCCTCTTTTAATAATTGTTCTGTCAGATTTTACAGGTGTTAATATGTTAAGAGGCGGAGGAACATTTCTTGGGCAAACTGAATCTTCAGCAAAAATATTAAATGGGAGCAATAAAAAAAATATAATTACTAAAAAACTTTTTTTAATAATCAGAACAGAATGCATTTCACTTAGTTCGTCTTACAAATATTGATTTTGCCGAGATAACGTAACTGTCCTGTCTGGCAACTACGGTAATGTTATTTTTACCTTCTTCAAGGGAGATATTAAATGAAAAACTGTATTCAGCTGTTCCCTCTTCAAGAAATTTATAGGCAATTTTCTTGTCACCCGCATATACCAGAATATCTTTAATTCCGTTTTCATTAGTGACTTTTCCAGATAATTTGTACTCTGCAGTGTTAACAATAACTGATATTGGAGATTCCAGAGTAATCAACGGCTCACGGTACCAGATTAAACTTAATCCGGTTTTGGGGTTTGCCCCGGGAACTGTTTTAGATGATAATATCCACCCTTTAAAACCTGCGGTATCTTTAATTTCAAAGAAATCACCATAGCGCTGAATAATTTCAAATGTATCTCCATTTTTACAATATGCAATTACACGACTTTTTTTATCAGGAGCATTAAAAACCTCTACAGAATCATCAGAATTAACTGCAACAGCACCAGTGGCAAGGGTTGCCTTCTCTTTTTTATGACTAATATCAATTTGTAATTTCTGATGCTCAAGCAAAATAAGCGCAGGTATTTTCAAAGGTACCCACTCTTCAAAATCAAGATTAACCTCAAGATGTTTTTTTACACTCTGAGAGGGGATTTTAATTATAAATTCGCCATTTGCAGACTCACCTTTTTTAAGAGGTTTCATTTCAAAATGTCCGCTCTCCACATCAATACCGTCAGCTGAAAGATTTACCGCAGTTTTAAATGTCTTTCCGTCACCCTCATTTTTGATATTGACATACATTTTGAAACTCTCGCCGGGCTCCACAAACCCGTTGCCATTGCCAAGGTCTTCGAGTCTCCATCCATATATGAGATTGGGTTTTACTCTTCCCTCCAAATCAACGTCTGTGGATACAGGGGCAGGAACTCTTCCGTCATAACTGAAAAAAGATATTTCAACGGGATCAACTCTTGAATAAATTACAGGAGAGAGCTCAACTTCGGTCTTCCATTGACTGCTTTTTTTACTGTCCACTTTTCCAAAGGCAAGTTCAAGACCATCAAGATAAGGATTATCACTTTTTGTAACTGCTCTTAATCTGTAAACAGGACTCTCACTATTATTATTAACAGTTACATTAATATATATTTTTTTTCCTGCGGCAGGCTTTCCGGTAATTTTTACTGAAGCTGTCAGATTTTTATCAATTATCATCTTTTCAGGTTCAACTGCACTTTTTGGAGAATTTTCTCCTATTTCCCAATCGAGTTTCAATTTTTTAAGTGCTGCTTTTAAACTGGAATATTCACTCTCTGATTTTGCTTCCACAAATGATGAAACTGTCTTCATTATTTCCAAAAGTGATCCATTACCTGACAAAGAGCTTCCTGATGCTTGAAGCAGTTCCCTTGCAAACTCAACTTCATATCTGCTTTTATAAGGTTTCGCATCCTCATTTTCAGGATAACACCTCTTTAACATTTCAAGATCTTTCTTAAGCTCTTTAGAAGGAACAAAATAGGGCATATTCAAGGATCCGCTTCTGTCAGCTCTTTCAAAATTACTGGCTCTGATAAGATGAGCATCAAGAGCGGCTTCAGAATATTCCCTCTTTTTATCTGAAATTATGAGCTCTTTCTTATCGGCAGTCCTTGGCTTGAAATATATATCAGGAGTAACACCAACAGCCTGAATAGACATGTCACCGGGCAGCAGATACTGCTGAATAGTCATTCTCATGGCTCCGCCATCTGGAAGTCCGATAATATTTTGAACTGACCCCTTACCAAAAGATCTGTCTCCCACAAGAACAGCACGCCCGTGATTTCGCAAAGCCCCTGACAAGATTTCCGCAGCAGAAGCCGAGTAGGCATTTATTAAAACAACCATGGGATAAAAGGGCTCGGTATCCTCACTGTGGGCATTTGTAACATCCCGATCATTTTTTTCTCTGCCGGCAGTTGTTACAAGAGTACCGTTTGAGATAAACATATCTGCAATCTCGATAGCCGAAGATAAAAGGCCTCCGGGATTATCACGCAAATCAAGAAGAAGAGCTTTCATACCCTTTTTATGAAGTTCTTCAAGAGCATCCCCCATCTCTTCTGAGCTGCTCTGCTGAAACGCATCAAGCTTGATATAGCCGATATCATCTTTCATCATATTAAAAGTAACACTCTTTATTGAAATCCGCTGACGGACAATATCCATCTTTTTAACAGAACCGTCAGTTCTTTTTATAGTCACATTTACTGCTGTATCAGGTTTTCCCCTCAATAAATCAGCAGCTTCAGATGTGGTAATATTTACAGTTGAATCCTCACCGATTTTAAGAAATTTATCCCCTATTTTAAGACCTGCTTTTTGTGCAGGAGAACCGTCAAAGACATCAACAACAGTTAAATCCCCATCGCATGGCACTCTATAATCGGTTGTAATTCTTATGCCTATACCTTCAAATGCACCTCTTGTACTCATCTGAAGTTCATTCCACAAATCGGGTGTCATGGCACTGGTGTGAGGATCAAGGGTTGAAAGAAGACCATTTACAGCTGCATACTCTATCATTCTCAAATCTGGCGCCGGATCTTTGGGAAGATTTTTTTGAATAAATTTGAAAATTTTATGAAAAGCAAGGGATAATCCCCAGGGACTTTGAACCTGTGAAAATGGAATATTTATGGTTGATTTAAACACGGTAATATCTGCTGCAGTATCAGAATAGTTCACCATTATCTCAGCCACACTGTTTTCTACTGCCAGCAGTGAAGCTTTAAACATCTCAAGGGGCTTCATTCTGGTTGAATCGTAATAATCATCAAGTACAGCCAGGATAACCCTGTCCATGACTTGTGCTGATTTAAGATCATGCATTGTGCCATCTTTAACACTGTCTGCGAGGGAATCTGGCTGATATATAAAACTAAAAAGTATTATAATTAAAATGATTTTACGGGCGTGAAGCAATAATCTTTTCATGTAACTAAATCCTTAAATTTCAATTTTTCCACCAGATACTTATCAGGATGCTCAATAATTGAAAAGTTGAATATTCATTAACATATTTTTTTAATGTAACTAAACTTTTTTAATAAATAGACCCTGTAAAGGTTGACCTGATTAAAAAGGTATCATAAGTAGACTCCGCTGAACGTCAAACTTCAGCATTTCATCCATCAGCGAGGATGGCGGAACTAGGCAGACGCGCTGGATTTAGGTTCCAGTATCGAGAGATGTGGGGGTTCGATTCCCCCTCCTCGCATAAAAAAAAGGCCCTGAAGTTTCTTTCAGGGCCTTTTTTTATGCTCGCGGCAGATTATTTTTCGCAAGAAAAATGAGCGAGAGCGACGCAGACTATCCAATACTTTTAAATACTTACAACTTCAGAGCCTTTTTTTATGCTCGCGGCAAAGCGTACAGGGTTTAAAATTCATGGGTCTGCGTAATGTCAAAAAAATTCTCAAAAAAATACTTTTTACCCATTTTGAAAAGTGTCTGAAAACTTAATCGGGGGTGAGGACGGTGTAATGTTTGCAGGACTGTTGGGGATTGTTATGGCTCTACAGAACCAGCAGCGCAGCTGTCGGTATTTCGGGACTCCCCGCGTTGATCCACGGCGGGACAATCGGTGCCCACACTCCCTGCCACGCCAGCGGAGGGTAAGAACGTTGGCGTGCTGCCGCCGTTATCGCCAATTTCTCCTATTTCGGGATTGGCAAACGTCGTCCCTCCCGCACATGGGGTTGCTTGCGGCCACTGCAGGTTGTTGCTGCCCTCTTGCTGATTGTTGCAATCCATGTCGACAAACAATGAATTGGCAACGGTAAAATCGCCATCTAACGGAGAGTTCACGATGGTGGCGTTCCTGATGGTACTGGGGTTGTCCACAATTAAGCCATTTGGGGTATTGTTGTAAAATGTGCAGTTTTCCACATCAAGGGTTCCCTGATTGACCCACAGGCCGCCAATGGCGTTTGCGGAGTTGTTCATAAACGTTGAGCTGCGCACGGTTACCGCGTTATCTTTAATAAATGAAACACCACCCAGAGCTGCGGTATTGCCGTCGAACACACTTTGGGAAATCAGCATTTTTCTTGCGCCCGCGTTGGGGGTTCGAAACAGGGCGCCACCCAGTTCATTGGCCGTATTGTTTCGAAACACCGTTCCGCATATTGTAAATACCCGGTTTTCATCGTTCAGCCCGTCCAAATAGACCGCGCCGCTGTTTCCACCCGCACCCGTCTGATTTTCGTGACCGACACCCACACACGCCGTATCGCAACAGCCATTTTGTCCCGTACCTTCGGCACTGTTATTCTCAAAAAGGGAATTGTAAATACCGGGGTTCCCAGCAAACAGCATTCCCACTGCACCTCCGTTGGAAGCGAGATTGCCCGCAAAAACCGATCCCGAAATAATAATTTCGGGCACTCCCACCGCATATATCGCGCCGCCTCCCACATCCGGGCCGATTAGGGCCGCCTGGTTGTCGTAAAATTCGCAATCGATGATATGCACAATTCCATTTCGCACATAAAGAACCCCTCCGGACCCATCCGCATAGCCATATGCACATTGGGGATTCGCCGCATCCTGTTCCACGTAATTTTCACCCTGGGCTGCGCCGTTTCGAAAAATGATTCGCTGCAACACAATGCCCTTAGTGTTATTCATCCAATCGGGATGATCAAAGATAAAATGCCGCGTGCTGCCAGCCGCATCCAGGGTGATCAACCCGCCGCCATCAATGATGGTAGTTTTATCAATGGGCAACACAATCGTTTGCGTCAGGGTAATGGTAGCGGGGCTGTCGCCGCAATCAAATGTAATCACCCCTCCTTGTTCCGCTGCGGTGCGCAACTCTTCCTCGGTGCAGCTTTCTGGTGTTCCATCCCCAATCACCGCCGTCGGCGAATTGG
The DNA here is from genome assembly GCA_016937935.1 of Deltaproteobacteria bacterium. Taxonomy (GTDB): domain Bacteria; phylum Myxococcota_A; class Polyangia; order JAAYKL01; family JAAYKL01; genus JAFGVO01. Next base: position 10,206 of record JAFGVO010000215.1, read on the forward strand.
TGTCATACAATGAAACAGGCGAGGAACATGCAGCCTCAGGGGGCTCTGCATCCGAATCCGAATCCGAATCCGAATCCGAATCGTTATCCGTGTCTGTGTCTGTGTCTGTGTCGGTGTCCGTGTCGGTGTCCGTGTCGGTAACTGTGTACGTGTCAGTATCCGAGTCACTCCCGCCGCCACCGCTTTCCTTTCCACATCCAAAACTGGTCAGAATGGTTGCAAATAGAAAAATTCTCATAAATGAATGGATTTTCATTTTTTCAAATCCTTTCGCAAAATTTGTTGCGTTCAAAAAATGTTAAAATCTTGTGAACATGATTAAACACTACGACAAGCACATAGGAAGAATAAAGTACCTTTTTTACTGATTTTTGCATGAGTCATTTATCCTCCTAAAACCATTAATTATATCGTTCATTTTGTAAATATATCATTTGAGAGGAAAAATTATCAAGGAAACTTGCTGTTTTGTATTTTGCAAGTGCAATCGTCGCCCTCCACTTATGCATTTTGCCCGGTATTATGTGATGGATTCGTCGTAAATCGAGGAGATGGCGTTGGCCAATGTGGCATCAAAGTCGGCATCCCTTTGCCTGGCAATAAGCCTTCTACCAGCGCTCTGTAAAAGCTGGCGATGAGCTTGTTTTTTTTCGCCTGTTTGTTATTGGCTTCGATAATGAACCAAACTTTTCAACAATCTGTTTTACACTCCTTTTCAATTAGTGTAGTGATTCATCCTGTTGAGGCATTATCCAGAGACAGTCTCGCTCGGCCAACTTTTTCAATTATCTGATCAGCAGTTTTTTTCCAGATGAACGATTTCGGATTTTC
>JAFGVO010000216.1 GCA_016937935.1 Deltaproteobacteria bacterium
TATTAAACTAGATATGGTTATAAATAAAAAAGTTCTTTAATAAAAAAGATAATCTTAACTTTAAAATAAAAGTAAGGAAAAGAGTAATGAGAATTACCTTATCAAAAAAATGTTTTTTAACAGCCATGTCCAAAACAAGCAATATAGCGGACAAAAAGAGTTCAATGGCTATTTTGTCAAATGTTTTGATAGCAATACAAGATGATCACAGTGTTAAAATAGCAACAACAGATCTCAATCTTTCTGCCAGCGGAATTTTTCCGGCAAAAGTATTTGAAGAAGGTGCAATAACACTTCCAGCAAAAACAGTTCATGAGATTGTTAAAAGTATGCCTGAAGGAGATATTCTTGTTGCAACAGAGGGTGGTTCTGTAAAAATTACAAGCGGAAAAATTGAGTTTGAAATTCTTGGACTTCCTGCAGATGATTTTCCTTCTATTCCTGAAGAAAATGATATTACTTTTTTTGAAATTAATACTGACATTTTTGCAAAGATGATTGAGAAGACAGCTTTTTCTATTTCCAATGATGAAACTAGACCACATATAAATGGTGCCTTTTTTCAGGGAGACGGAAAAGTTCTTCGTATGGTTACAACAGATGGTCACCGATTAACCAAGATTGAATTGAAAGTTGATCAGGCAGGTTTTTATAACTTCTCAATGATTATTCCTGTTAAGGCAATTCACGAAATAAGAAGACTTTTAAATGATGGTGACGATGTTGTTAAGCTTGGGACAAAAGAGGGATCACTTTTCTTTAAAAAAGATATTACAATTGAAAAAGCAGTTGATGATGAACCTGAAATAAGTGCCGAGTTTGTTTTTGTATCAAAATTAATTGAAGCAGAATTTCCTCCCTACGATCAGGTTATTCCAAAGTCACTTGATAAAAGTATTGTTATACCTAAATGGGAGCTTATAGAGGCTTTAAAGAGGGTTATTCTTATATCATCAGATCAGAGTCATGGAGTTAAATTTTCACTTAGTGAAGGTGTTATGGAGGTATCCTCTGACAATCCCTCTATTGGTAAAGGAAAAACTCCAATTGATGTAAATTACGAATGGGACGATATGAATATTGGCTTTAATGCTAAATATTTTATTGAGGTACTTGGAGTTCTCGAAGATGATGAAATAAATATGGATCTTTCCGGAGAGCTTGATCCCACTGTAATAAAAGACAACGCAGGAGAGTTTATAGGCGTTGTTATGCCAATGAGAATTTGAAAAACAGAATCTAAAAAAGAAATAAAAATATATGAACAGAGTTCAATTAGATGAACTTCAAATTTTCAATCTAAGAAATATATCCAGAGCCCAGTTAGAATTTTCAAATAAATTTAATGTTATTTCCGGAAAAAACGGAATGGGCAAAACAAATCTCATTGAAGCAGTTTATATGCTGGGGGCTTTAAGATCCTTTAGAACATCTGTTAGAAAAGAGCTTATCTCCTATAATGAAAAAACAGCAAAAATAACCGGAATTTTTGGTGATGTTAATTATGGATTGAAATCTGAGATAATAATTAATCCTGATGAACGAAAATTAAAGATTGACGGAAAAGATATAACTCAGGCTGCAAGCCATTTTCAAAAATTTCCAATGGTTCTTTTTCATCCAGGTGTAATGGAACTTGTTCAGGGAGGGCCGGAAGCCAGACGGCGTTTTATTGATAGAGCCATGTTTCAGGCGGATACTTTTTATCCTTCAATATTTAGAACCTATAAAAAGGTTATTTTAAATAGAAACTCAATGCTTAAAAAGTATAAAATCGAGAGAAAAGATCTCATTCCTTTTGATCATCAGCTGGCTGAAACCGGAAGTCTGATTGTTAAAAGAAGAAGAGAATTTATTGAATCCATGAGACCTTTTTTTAAAGAGAGTGTTTATGACATAAGTATGGGTCAGGATGCTGATATTGAATATAATCCTAAAATTGAAGGGGATAAGGAGGATTATATTAAAATTCTCGATGAAAAATTTTCACTTGATAAAGAGAGAAAATATACAACAGCCGGACCCCACAGTGATGATATACTATTTACCCTTGATAAAAAACCTGCAAAAAAATATGCCTCTCAGGGTCAGCAGCGAACAGTTGTTCTGGCTGCAAAGATTGCTGAAACTAAAGCACTTACAATAAGTACAAAAAAAATACCTCTGCTTCTTTTTGATGATGTTTCATCTGAGCTTGATAAAGATAGAAACAGAGACCTTTTTAAGTTTTTAAAAAGTATGGGAGGTCAGGTTTTTATAACCACTACTCATCCTGATTATATTGACATACAGGAACACCGAAAAGACTTTGAAATGCATGAGGGAAAAATTTCCCTTCTTTAAGGGTTATTAAATTTTTTGATTTAATATTTAAAAAGGATTAAACATATTAACGGAAATATATATAGCTGTTAGGGGAATTGAAATATGAAAAGAGTTGCAGTATATTTTGATATTGAAAACATGCCCACAAAATCACTTGATGTTGATAAGTTGATGCAGGATCTTGTTATGCAAGATGATAGTGATGAGGAAATTGTCCTGTCAATTCGTAGGGCATATGGTTCAAATACTACAAATGATTTTAAGAAAAAATTGTTAAATCAAAATTTTGTAATCATTGATACACCACATTTAAGCGATTCATATTCAAAAAACAGGGCAGATATGTTTATAAGTGTGGATGCTGTTGAAACCATATTAGTAGATAAGCTACCTGTAGAAAGGTATGTTTTTGCAACCAGCGATTCCGACTTTACAGTAGTGGCAACAATGTTGAGGAAATATGGGAGAGATGTTTGGTTGATTATTTCTAGAACTAAGGACAGGAAAATATTAAATACTGCATGTAGTAAGATGCTTTTTTTTGAAGACTATATTTATTCTAGCCAAACAGGTTCAAATGGAAAAGAATCAAGTAAAAAAAATGAAAACAACACAAGCATAAGTAAAAATGAAGCACAGCGATTGTTTGAAATGGTGGTAAGTAAAATTGATCCTTCAAGAGTTCCTTTTAACCTTTCTGTAATATATGATCGCATGAAGAATCTTGAACCAGGGTTTAGTATTGGCCTGTCTCCTTATGCTAAATTTTCAGATTTAGCGACAGAGTATGAAAATAAACTTTTGGTGACAAAAAGGAAAAACGGACATGCTCATATTTTGGTTGTTGAAATTATTGAAAATTTGGGAATTAAGTAATATTAACAGACCCTTCCAACAGACCCTTAACAGACCCTTCCCAAGTTATATTTTTTAACTTTTTTTCATTTTTTTGGCAAAAAAAAATAATTTTGGACGATATAGGAATATGACACTTCCAAGAAGATTTATAAAAGAGAGTACATATTTTATTTCCAGACGCATTACTCAGCGGCAATTATGGCTCAAACCCACTAAAAAAACTAACGAGATCTTTCTATACTGCATTGCCTGTGCTGCCCTGCGGACCGGGGTTCAGGTTCATGCGTTCTGTGTAATGTCAAACCACTGGCATGCGGTGGTAACCGACCCTGATACACGAATTGCAAGCTTTTATGAGTTTGTTCACAAGTATGTTTCAAAAGCTGTCAATGCGTCTTATGGACGTTGGGAAAACCTCTGGTCGTCAGAGAAAACAAGCGTGATTCTCCTTGAAAGCGAGGAGGATGTCCTTGACAAGATACGTTACATTGTTTGTAATCCCGTAGAAGCAGGCCTTGTGGCAAATCCCGATAACTGGCCGGGATCACTGATGTATAAACCGGGGCAATCAAAAATTGTCAATCGACCGGAGATCTATTTTAAAGATGACGGCGTGATGCCCAAAACTGCCACTCTGACA
>JAFGVO010000217.1 GCA_016937935.1 Deltaproteobacteria bacterium
CGAGGAATTCCTGGTAAACAGACAGCACATGGTCATGTGAAACAGCAGTTAGGTTTCACATGACCCGTTTCAAAGCGAATTGCTAATTAGAAGGGATTAAAACAGTAACTTTTTTGGGAGAAAAGTGATATTCCAGCAAACTTAACCTGGGAAAATTTATAGAAGAGAGAGAATGCTATGGGCCTTTTTGGACTTTTGAAAAATGCCGTCCTCAGCGGTGAAAACAGAAGCGCACGTAATCGGCAAGCAGGTAGGCCACCGACACCAAGGGAAGAGAAACGATACCAGATGTAAGATAATAAGCGATTCGCCTTCGTTGAAAAAGCCGCCGGAACTTAAATGACCCAAAGAGACTAATGGGTAACATCACGGCGAGTCCACCGACAAGCAGACCGTTTTCCAAGGAAACATTCGGACCCGGGCCGATACGCGAGCTTAAGAAGGTAAGGAATTGTATCCCGTAGACGAACCACGGCAACACGCCGATAAACGCCCCTAAGGCGACGGAGACCAACATACCGTTCACCGTCGCAAACCCGTTGTGATCCTCCGCCAGACAATACACCCGTTCCCGCAGATACACCGCTAACCCCAAGTACAACAGGCCCGGTAGGGGAATGAAGGCATACAGCACAATGATAATGAATTCATTCATACGAGAGATGTCCTTTGGGTGGATTCAATTCGAAACAATCATCCATAGCAACTGCACAGGTTGACAGCCGAAAAGAGGCGGAGGTGTACCTGATGGGCTGTCCCCCGCTTATCGCTGCCTCCGACCGAGTAACGTTTTTATCAAATTCCAATATGGCGTCATCCGCACAAAGGTAAAACAAAGTACCTTTTTTCTGTTTTTTTTGCATGAGTCATTTATCCTCCTAAAGCCATAATTTGTATTGTTCATTTAGAAAATATATCATTTGAGATAGAGAATTCACAATGAAACTTCAGCAAACTTACGGAAAAATATTAATTATTCACACCTGGCGGGGCTCTCCAGGTCGGTTTCTATAATACTTTTTTCAATATCTTCATCGCAGGCGGGAGAGCTGTTTTTTAGGCAGAACTGTTTTAAAATGTCATTGGCAATTCTTACATCCACTTTAAACTTATTGTTTATCATCATTTGGGGACTGGCCATAAGTTCGGTGTCATTTGCAAGTTTAAAACTCTCCTGTAAAAGCTCTTTTCCTTTTGTTCCGGTTACACACTCTTCTATTTTATTCTTTTTCATAAACGAAGAGAGGCAGGACTCCCAGTCATCCGATTTCATATCTCTTGCCCTGCACATAAAATATTCGAAATATCTGTTCTTTTCGGGATATAGCTCCTGTATGCAGGCAATGCGCATATCCTCTTCAACCTCTTTAGGTCCGTGCATTGATCTAAGCTCGCCATTGTCATCCTCGCCGATAAACTGAAGTTTAAGAGTGACAGGAGATGAAAATTTATCCATGTGTTTTAAAAACCTGTCAACTGCGGGTGCTATCATGGCAGCGTAGGGACATTTGCTCATTATAAAAAGGTCAATACTTTTCGAAACCTCGGTACGACACTCCATTTTTCCCGAACAATAGTCATCATCACAATCAATATTTCCATTATCATCATCATCAATGCTGTTGCCGCAAATCTCTTTTGTAGGGTCAAAGCTCAGCCTCAAGGGAACAAATACTCCATTTTCAAACGGGATAAAATATTTCCCCAAAGCCATCTGAGCATTTCTGTCATTTTTAAAGTCTGTCTCAAAATAGACCGCAGGAACTGTTTTAACATTTCCCGATTCTGTCATATTTTCATAAAGCTCTTTACCCTGTGGTGTGCTGTAGTCCACAGTTTCAAACAGGGCATCAGGAATCAGCGCTTTTAGAAAATCCAGCTCCTCATCCACATTGCACTCGTCTTTATTGAGACACCGTTTGTCATTAAGAACATACGCTTTAAATTTTTGAGGTTTCTCAATGTCGTCACACTGCTTAAAAATAGTCTCACTGTTTTCATTGTTGTAGCAAAACCTTGTAAGAAGAGCATCACGCTGAAGGGGCCCGATATAAAGACTGTCATCAATAAAGAGTGTGGGGGCAGCATTGATACCTTCAACAGCAGCGCGCATCATTGACATTGCCAGAGCCTCTCGTCCGTCATTACCAAGGAGACACTTTGTAACTTCACGGGTATCAATATTATTCTCTTTTGCGCACTGCTCCCATGAGGTCTCTGCACTTTTCCACAAATCCTCACTAAACAGACAGTTCATAAATTTCAGCCATACTCTTTTTTCAACTGTCTCCCTCACACATATCTGTGCCGAAGCTCCGGCAACCAGAGGATCATCAAGTGAAAGGTCCGGGACATTTTCAGATGAAAATCCAGTGTATTCGATATTGAGATCTATCCCTCCATTTGACTCTTCATACAAAGGCAACAGAACCTTTAAAGCTGTTGCACAGTGAGGACATCCGGGCATAATAAAAACAGTTGCCTCCGAATGAACGGGCACCAGGGTATCTGCTCCATTATCAGCACTGTTATTTTTTTGATCATTTGCAGTATCTGTTCCTTTTTTTGAAGCGCCGCACGAAACAAGCACAAAAATTGAAACTGCCGCAAATACAAATCTTCCGGCTCTTTTAATTAAAACGCCCATTATTTATACTCAAAAAGACAGTTGGCAATTGGTTTTACATCGCTGTCTTTTATGGTCACTGTTATTGCAGCTTTTCCATCTTCGAGTTTATAGCCTTCTACAACCAGAGTATCCCCGGGCATAACCGGTTTTGCAAAAAGAGACTCAAGTGCGATAAATCTTTTGGGGTCATCTCCTGCAAGCTCCTTTAATGCGACCCGGCCGGCAATTCCGTAAGTGCACAGACCGTGAAGAATGGGCCTCTCAAAGCCTGCGGCAACAGCAACTTCGGGGTTTGAATGTATTGGATTAATATCTCCGTTTAACCTGTATAAAAGTGCTGAATTCTCGAAAGTTGGAACTTCAACCCTGAAATCCGGTTCTGCGTCTCTTGGAGGTTTTATTTTTAAACGTGCCGGTGGACGCTCTCCCCCAAAACCACCTTCACCTCTTAGCAGAAGAGTCCAGGTTGTTTTAGCTGTCAGAACAGAATTTACAGTAGTCTCTGTATCAATAACCAGTGTAGCGCCGATTTTCATATCATAAACACCTTTTACAGCAGCCGTAGTCTCCATTGTGCCTTCCGGAGGAAAAGGATTTACAATCTCTGTACGCTGTGAGCTGTGTAAAAGGGTTACCAAATCGCCCCCTGACTGTTTTAAAAGTTCAAAAACAGGTTCAAAAGTGGGAATTACACCGTATGTTGGTAAAACTTCGGGAGAAGGATTTAATAAATATTTAAGGTCATCGGTTCCCGCACCAAGACTAAGTGCATAAAGAGCCCCATCTTTCCAGGTGTAACTCTGTTTTACCGGTCCTATTGTGCAGCCTGCAAAATTTATATTCAGTGACATATTTACCTCTTAATTTTAAAATGTTATAATTTTCAATCTCTTTTGCTTAATTACACACACTTATAATGTAACGGCAAAGGATTACTGCCTGAAACCATGTATCATGTAACAAGCAGTTGAAACAAGTGTAATAATTTGTCTGGAATTACCTGATGTTGGAAGGTGTAACTGAATCAATACTGAAAAACTTCAAACATACTAAAATTAAAAGGTTTTTTATTAATAACTGGAAAAAAAATCGTAACAGAGAATAATACAGGCAACAAATCAGCAATAGAAGTAACTTCACAGTTACTTTGGAAGTAACTTCACAGTGTTACTTAAAATAAGAAAGGTTTAAAATGAAAAAAATACTGATCACCCTATTTGTAATTATGGCTTTGGCCGGGTGCAGCGATGATCTCAAAACAGGCAGCGAAGGGGGCTCGGGAACAGGAGACAGTGACAGCAATAACGGTTCAGGCACTGATATAACCAGTGATGCAGACGCAGACTCTGACTCTGATAGCGACAGCGACATCGCAAATGGAAATTGCGCAGATATTAACTGGGATGTTGATGTTAAGGTTATCAATATGCTGGTACTTCTGGACAGATCATATTCAATGTTTCAAAACAGCATTGACAAAGAGACATATGCGGAAGTTGTTCAGAAAGCCATTAATCAGGTTGTTGAAAGTAATATTGATGCGGGTGTTATCAATTTTTCTCTAAACGTGTTTCCTTCTGATAAAAACTGTACAGCAACCTACATTGCTGAACATCCAAATGATGCAGACGCAGAAATTCAGTGTGAAGCAGCCAGTGGTTACAGCCGTCTTGCTCCTGATGCAAAATATGATGCACCCACAGTTCCATTTCAGGCAGGGGTTACCATGAACACTTATAATCTGATAGAAGCTGCACTTGAAAAAGTAGGCCAATGTGGAGGAACTCCAATCTGTGACAGTCTTGCCTGGGCAAAAAAATACCTCCAGGACAGCAAAATGCCCATCAATGATACTTACGTTCTTCTGGCAACAGACGGTGCTCCAAACTGTAACAGCAAGCTTGATCAAAATACATGCAAATCAACAATGATTGATGACTCGGGAAAATCTGTTCCAGCTACATCTCCACTTCAGTGTATTGATGATACCTGTGCGTATAATCAGGCTCAGGCCCTTGCACTCTCCGGATACAAAACTTTTGTTATTGGCGTAGGAAATGACGTACAGGCATTTTCTGATATTCTTGACGGACTTGCATACAGAGGGCAGACAAATACTCCTGTAACAACAGTTCCTCCAAGTGATACACCTTATTTCTATCCTGCAACTGACGCTGATGCTCTAAATGCCTCTTTTGAAAAAATAACAAATCAGGTCATTGACTGTCAATACGATGTTAACTGGGGAACAGTCCCTGATAAAAACGCCGACGGCACATCTGTTATTAAAAGATGTGACTCTGTAAATCTTACTGCACAGACAACAGCAGGCGGCACAGTTACTATTGCCTACTCGGCAGTTGATGATGCAGCAGGTGCTGCAGCAAACTGTGACAACGAATCTGCCAAACACCCGGGCTGGTACTGGGTTGAGCAGGAGGGTAAAACATTTGACGAGATTACTGATCTGAAAAGCGATGTTTCAAACTGCAGTAAAATTCAGTTATGCCCAATTGCCTGCGAAAATCTGAAAGCAAGCGATGGAACAAGAAACTGGCAGGCTGTAAACGCAGCTTTCGGTTGCGAATCAGTAATAATAACTTCAATCGACTGACCTTATATTTATACATAATAAATAATTATTATCTCATTTTTTAAAAACAAAATTTATTTTTACATAATGTTTTTTATTCTGTTTTAATGTTAAAGCAGAAGAATCAAATAATCTCTGATAATTTATCAGATTACAATTGAGTGCACAGATAATTTAAGGAAAATCCATGAGCAGTAAAAGTGATAAAATTCCATTTTACAAAAAGCCCGCAGATATTATTACAATTATTTTAATAATAATTATGGGACTCTTTTTATCAATTTACAAATTTGAAAACACCAATCAGACTGGATTTCAACAAATCTTCAGCAGTGGAAGAAAACTGTTTGTAAGAGCAACTGCGGGATGTTCAAAACCCCCTGACAGAGAGATTGAAGCTTATTACAATGACAAGGCGGGTTCTGTTCCAATTGATCCCTCTTTTGATGCTGACAAAGACGAGATTTGCGGTAATGGCAGAAAGTATTACTGCACCTCTCTTCCCCCGGACAAACCTGTTCCCCTTACATGGAACAAACCCCCACTGCCCGGGGAAGATCCGACATATGAAGGTCCCAGCCCTTTTGATGTATTTAAAGAATCTCCACACTCCATGCCCTCAAGCAAGTCTGTTTTAAGAAGAAATCAGATTAAAGATCTGGAGGACAGAGACCTTATTTATTACATGAAAAAAAGTATGGGAGATTCAAATTCAAAAATTGCTCTTGTAAATTCTAATAATCTTTCATCACAACTTGAACCTCTTAAAAACAAAATAGAGATTTTAAAGGATATTGATATTTGGAGTACTGATGATAAGCCTGTAGCAGAGGACCTTGAAAAACGGGGAATTGATTTTGTTCTTTACGACAGGAGCACTCCTAAAGCTAAACAGTGGATGGAGGAAAAATATAACACTGTAGCCTTAAGAATGCGTGATGCTCTTCCCATGGGTTATTTTTCACCGGCTGTTATTGGCTCAAGATGGATCCTGTACAAACGGACTGTACCATTTAAGATTCCAACTTATGTAAAAAGAAGAATAACCACAAGGATACGTGCAACCCTTTCAACCGGGGCTTCTGGTGACCTGGCATTTACACCTGCAAGAAAACTGGATAACGGAGAACAATATGCAGTAATTGTATCCCTTAGAAAACGAAATTCACCTGAAGTCAAAGGCAGAAAGATTATTAAAAAAATTGGCAGAGCTTCCACTTTTGATGGAGCAATTGACAGGGCCGCTTTAAAAATTCTCGAACAGTGGACAAATGGAGTTGAAAAGGCAAAAACCAGTTTTGGAATTACACTCAACAGCGACCTTTCTAAAGAGATTGACAATATGGAGATTGAGGTTGATGTACTTTACAATGAGACATATTTAAGTGACAGGACACCGTCAAACCTCTTGTGGTATGTGGAGCTTGGCCTTGAGGGTGTAATGCTTGAAAAACGAGACAAGCCTTTCTCTCTTGATTATCTCGAGCCCTCATATGCTGTTCAGATGGAGATTACAAGTGAAGTTCAATTTTTAGAAAAGATGCTTCAAAAATCAAATTTGAGCAGCTTTTTAAAAGAGCCTGATAATAAAAAACTTAAAAAAACCAGAGGCACTGTTCTATCTGATTCATCTTTTATAAGGGATTCACTTTACGATTTTAAACGGTTTTCAACAGTAAACTGGATTGAGCGCCCTAAAAAACAGAATCACTCTATTGTCGAAATTTACAGAGGTGTTCCGTTAAAAACAATTTGGGATGTTTCATACTCGTCACTGTTAAGAAGTCTTAAACTTGGTGCGGGATGGCTGATGAACAACCAGACCCCTGACGGCCAGTACAGGTACAAATATATTCCAACCAATGTACCTGGCAAAAGGTGGACCCCGGGTGGAAATATTGTCAGACATGCACTTAACCCGTACACTCTTTTAATGGTTAATAAACTTGAGCAGAATCCAGACTATGTCAAGAGCGCAGAAAAAGGCATTGATTTTACCCTTAAATTTTTAAGGCACGAAGGTGACAGATGCGCAGTTTGTCACAGGGATCCCCCTGCCAGGTATTACAATGCTAAACTAAATTCTGTAGCAGTTACAATACTCTCAATTTTAAAACTTGGAGATGTTGCCGATATTTCCAAATACAAAGATGATTTAAAATGTATGGCAGAAGAACTTCTGTATATGCAGGATAAAAACGGACACTTCAGACAGTATGATGTCCCCTATGATCACCCATACTATGGTGCGGAGAGTACTATTCATGCGGGTGAATTTATATTTGCCCTTTCGAGACTCTACCAGTATTACAAAGACGAAAAATTTAAAGATGCCTGCGACAAATCAATTAATTACTATATGCAGCAATGGGACAGAACCGCAAATAATAAAACCGAAGATGGAATTTACAACGAAGAGGACAGAGTTAACCTCATCGGTATTATTCCATGGCTTGCAACTGCAATGGAAGCCCTTCATAAAATGACCGGAGACAATCGATATGCAGATTTGGCATTTAAAGTTCAGGACTGGATTGATGATGAATTTTTCTGGTGGCAGAACAGAACCCAATACCCTGATTATTCGGGCTCTTCATTTAAGGTTCATAAAGAGCTGCCCGCAGTAAACTCATGCCAGTACACAGAGGGAGCTGCCGCGACTTATGCAATTGCAAAACGGGTAAATCACGATGTGGAGAAAAGAAGAAAACTTGTTGTGCTGAGCATGCGCTTTTGTCTCCAGCTCCAGTTTGACGGATACGATTCAACATTTTTTCTTCCCGAGCCTAAAGAGGCCATGGGAGGATACCGCTACACCCTTGGACACTTGCGAGTAAGAAACGACTACAACTATCACGCAATGGCAGCCATTGCCCAGGGTGCGGAATATCTGGAGCCTTACGACTATCCCGAAGAGCGTCCCATTCATATTGAACCAATGCTTTCTGAACTTCTTGACAACCGGGATAATCCCGAAAAAGATATGACGCTAGAAGAGTACAAGGCATTAAAGGCTCAAAAGGAGCTTGAGGCAAAACAAGCCCTTCCGCCTGCAGAACTAATAACAGAACAGGGTATTAACACCCGACCGGAAAAACAGTAATGAAACATTTTTTTAAAATAACGCTATCATTTTTCGCTCTACTGTCATTTGGATGTGCGACAACCAATTCATCAACAGTTAAAAAAGATAATGGACAAAAAGAGGCTGCCGTACCAAGAAAAATGACATCACTTATTAAAGACAGTGATTCAGAAAAAGATAAATCTGACATCCCCGATTTAAAAGAGCTTTCAGCCACCACAAAAAAAGGCGGATTAAACCCTCTGTGCAACACTGATCCTGTTCTGCCAGGTAATCTTGATAAAGACCTTCCAATTGAAGAGCTCCACTTGAAGGCAATCGAATACATCTACAATCAGAATACTCAGGGGGCAATTTCCATTTTAGCATTTATAATCCAAAAAGCCCCCGAAGATTCAGTATTAAGAAGCGACTATGGAACTGCACTGCTGCAATGCGGGATGATAAATGAAGGGATTAAAGAGTTTGAGCAGGCTTTCGAGTTAAACCCCGATGACGCGGATATTGCGGCAAACCTCGGTCAGGCATATCAGATTGGAGGAAGAATGCATGCCTCTGAAGCAGCATACCGAAAAGCTGTTGAACTTGCCCCGAAAGACGGTGATAAATACAACAATCTTGCGATTGTACTTCTTGCAATTGGAGAACTTGACAATGCAGAGCAAACAGTAAGAAAAGCAATTTTGCTAAATCCGGAAAACACGGACTTTCTCATAAACCTGGGGTACATTTTAACAAGACTGAACCGTCTTGAAGATGCCCGCATAATATTGGAGCGGGCTGTGAAAAAAGAGCCAAAAAATGCCAACGCCCACAACATGCTTGGATTTGTCTATGCGGCACAAAAAAAAGATGACCTTGCTACTGACTGTTTTAAAAAGGCTCTGGAGATAGACCCTGACCATGCAGGGGCAAAAGAGAATCTCAAGGCTATGGGTCAGCCCTTTGACATGGAAGGCCCCTGGAATAATAAATAAACCCCTTAACTCATCTCTGTTTTATAAAAACTCCAACTACTTTTTTTGACATTTGATTGATTTTTAAGGCTTTTTGTGAAAATTAAGTTTTTCGTAAATTTGTATATCTATCTTGATTAAAGATACAAAACATAATGGAGAAAAAAATGAATTACAAAATAGCACTATTACCGGGAGACGGAATCGGCAGCGAAGTAATGGCGGAAGCTGTTAAAGTTTTGGATGCGGCAGGTAAAAAATTTAATTTCTCACTGGAGTACACCCATGCGGATGTTGGTGGAGCCGCCATAGATAATCACGGTGAGGCACTTCCAAAATCAACTCTTGAAATCTGTGAAAAAAGTGATGCGATTTTATTTGGTTCGGTTGGAGGGCCCAAGTGGGAGCATCTTCCTCCTGAACAACAGCCCGAGCGTGCGGCACTTCTTCCTTTGAGAAAACATTTTAAACTTAGTTTCAACCTCCGCCCCTCAACAATGTTCAAGCCACTTGTGAGCGCAAGCCCCTTAAGAGCGGACATTGTAAAAGACGGTTTTGATATTCTTACAGTTAGAGAACTTACCGGCGGCATCTACTTTGGAACTCCCAAAGGCCGTGAGGGCAGCGGTCCAAACGAGCGCGGCTTTGACACAATGAGCTACACAAGAGCAGAGATTGAAAGAGTTGCAAGAGTCGCTTTTGCTGCTGCACAGAAAAGAAACAAAAAAGTTACATCAATTGATAAAGCAAATGTTTTGGCAACAATGGTTTTATGGCGCGAAGTTGTAACCGAAATCGCAAAAGAGTTTCCTGATGTTGCCCTTGATCACATGTACGTGGACAACGCAACAATGCAGCTCCTTCAGGATCCTCACAGATTTGACGTACTTTTATGTGGAAACATGTTTGGTGACATCATCTCTGACGAGTGCGCAAAACTGACAGGATCCATCGGGCTTCTTGCATCTGTAAGCATAAGCGAAACAGGATTTGGACTCTATGAACCCGCAGGCGGCTCAGCTCCTGATATCGCTGGCAAAGGAATCGCCAATCCAATAGCCCAGATTCTATCAGGTGCTCTTATGCTGAGATACAGCTTTAATCTTGAAGAAGCAGCAACAGCAATTGAAAATGCAGTTTCTAAAGCTCTTGATGACGGCAATTACACTGGGGACATTGTTCCTGAAGGAAAATCAAGCGTCTCAACCTCTAAAATGGGCGACGCAATAGCCGCACGAATCTAGTCCCGCGAACAGCCATTCGGACCAAGAGAGAGGACGGTCCTGCGATTCTGATATTTGCGGGGTTTCACTTTTGGTAATTACGAATTCAGTTCAATTTTAATCATCGAAACATGACAGCATTTTGATGAAAATCCTACAGAGTTTAGTCATTGTAAACAGCAGTCAGGTTTACAATGACCAGTTTCGATGTGAATTCGTAATAATTCTGTTCAAACGGTGATTGTATTTTTATCTTGAGGGAATATCTCGTTGACTTGGCTTCACTTTTTTAAGGTCCATGTAAACAAAAATACTACAACCAACAAAAAACAACAATTAAAACAGAATATCAGGACCCTCCCCACAAGCACAGGACTCCTACCTGTTACAGATTCAGTGCATCGATATGTAATCCGCTGTCAAATTTGATAATAATTCTAATAACTTTGTAATAATTCACACCTACCGTAAACTCTTTCTTTTTTTTTGAAAAATCCACCCTTTTTCAAATTCCGCCCTCCACTTCCCCAAAAAGGACATAAAAATGGTTTGGAAAACAAACCGGAATCAACCAACCAACATTTGAAAGGTAGATTATGAAAAAAATAAAAATAAGCTGGCTGCTGACGTTGCTGTTTGTGTTTACAGCATGTGAAGCTGACAAATTAAGAGAGATAGATGAAGGATTCTTGAAAAATGCCATTGTGTACCCCAATGGGGGATGTGCATACGAATGCTCCTGGGGTAGCGGCGATTGCATCTGGAACCTGGGCGGCGAAATAGTAGATGGTACCTGCGGGGCCAATCAGGCGTGTTGTTATACCGGTGAGCCGGCAGCCGACCAATGCACCGGAACCTGCATGTACACGTGGGAGGCTGGAGGACTCCCAACTATGGCCGGTAATTGTTCTGATATTCAGAAAGTGTGCGTGTCCGATGGTCCGGTGGATACCGGAGTGGATACCGGCATAGACACAGGAGCGGATACCGGACAGGATACCAGCA
>JAFGVO010000218.1 GCA_016937935.1 Deltaproteobacteria bacterium
CGAGGAATTCCTGGTAAACAGACAGCACATGGTCATGTGAAACAGCAGTTAGGTTTCACATGACCCGTTTCAAAGCGAATTGCTAATAATACCCATACGGGTCAAAACCTGTGCTATTTATCTGTAATGACTGACCATGAGTCTGATTATTTTAAATTGGGTAAAAGCTGCTATTCTCATTATCAATTTACAATGAGATTTAATGGATTTAGGTTTGGAAATATCTATTGCCTGAATAAATCATCAGCATCAACTACGAGTCTGGGGGAAAGTTGAATTTAGTCTTTGGCCCGCAGCGTTTTCGTGCTTCTTTATCCCGCACCCGGGCTGCTAATTCTTCATCGTAATACCGGCTTATGTACTCCATTTTCCCTTTAACGCAGATCGATGCGACCCACGCACCTTTACAAAAGTGGACTCCCACGTATTGACTGGAAGTAAGTGCTTTACGGCCCCGCAAACTTGCGAGACAAAGCTCTTTGGGTGACATTGGCACCAGTTCTCGCTCTGGAAAGTTGAGAATGGGCGGATTGCCGTTGTAAACATGAAGAGCAGCTCTGTCATGGGCAAAAGCTGCTTCTTCTTCGGTAATCCACATTCCGCAGTGTTCAGATTCTTTGTCGGAACGGTACACAAGGGTCTGCCAGGGACGTCGTTTTGATGTTTTCGATTTAAAGACTCCATGAAATTTACTGTCTCGATGCTTTGACTCTTTCAATTCAAGTTTTATTTGTTCGACTGAGGCTGGTGACGTTTTGTTCTCCGGAAAATTTAACGGATGCCCCTGGTCTTTGTAGTAAAGAACCATTCGATCATATGCAATTGCCGCATCTCTCTCTGTCGGAAAAGATCCCACGGAATATTCATTCCATTTATGTCCGAGGGAAACAACCCACCGACCCTGAATCAAACAGACACCACGATAATTACTGGTAAATTTCTGCCCGGCTAAATGAGCATCAGAGCGCAATTTTAAGGGATCACGCTTACCAAGAGGAATCGACCTGTCTGAAACCTGCAATCGATCATGCAATCCCAGAAAAAGGCAGGCTCTGTCCCGCGCAACAGCTGCATCTTCTGCAGTTGGCCATCTTCCAAGGTCATAGTATCTCTGAAAGTGAAGTTTGGCCCGGTAACGGGGACCGTCTTTCACCACTCCAATGTATTTAATATTTTGGGTCATCTAAACACCATTTGCTACATAGTTGTACTGACTGGCCTTGAGCCTGATTAAACTTCATGGTGCAAAAAGCTACTATTTTTTTTATCAATTTACAATATGATTTGACGATTCTGTTTCCGGATTGCCTGAATCTTTGTCCGGAAAGGCAAACCCTTGTCCGGAAATATAAAACTCCCTGTCCGGAAGCAATAACTTTGTGTCTTGACGTGTAAACTTGTTTCCCGGGAAGGGTAACTTGTCTCAAACATGGCTGAACCTTTTGTTCGGGAGCAATAAACTTGTGTCTTGACGTGTAAAACTGTTGTCCGAAAACAGAACGAGTTGTCAATAAAGGGTCACCTGGAAATTCGGGAAGTATCAGAAGAGTAATTTTTAAGCTGAAATTGCTACAGGTGCAATTGATTCCTGACCATTTTTGCGTTTAAGATATTTTCTGCGATTGTACGCCGACATAAACAGGGAGCGTCTTTTGTTTGTTTTGTCTTTTCTAAATGCGAAGTCTGCAAAGAGGCGTACTTCTGAGAAGTTTTCTTTTGTTAGGGAATAGTGCCGTTAGATTTCCAACAAAAATGGAAAACCAAATGGCAGGTTATTAGCTGCAATAGCTATTTAAATTTTGAATAACCAAACCATACAGTATAGGTGTAACCCCTGTCACCCCCCAATATAACAGGCAATTTCATATATTTGGTATTAATACAGAGTTTGTGGATAAATTGATAATTATACTGAACATTAGAACTTAATTCATACAGTAGAATTATCATTGAAACATATTTTAATTATAATTCTCGGAATAAAACCTTTGACTTCGAATAAAGACAAAACAAATTTATCAAGATCAGTCTGCTAATTTTTCGCGATCTTTAATTGTTTTTTCAAAACAGGCGTGAACGACTTCACTTAGGGTTAACAAATCTTGAGGGGACTCAATTTGTACCCTAAATTGAGCATAGGCAGTTGGTGCTAAAATTTCAAATCTATCAGGAGTTAACTGCTTGCCTAATTCCGGATCTACATCAAATCCAATCCATTTAATTTTGCTATCCACCGAAATTCTCATGTTCCACCAGGACGGCTTGTTAAAATAGATTCCAAAATAAGCAGTGGTATCTTTATAGGCAATTTCTATTGGCACATTCTTTCTATCTCCAGAAGAATATATTAACTGTGTTGCGAAAATTGAGTTCTCGAAGATCCTTTTTACGATTGCAAAACACTCCAACTCTTCATCCGTTGTCAAAATACCGCGATTTCTTATTGGTGCTTCATCTGAATTGGAAATATCTGTTGAGCTATTTTCAATCGCTGCATCTGTTTCCTCATCAAATTCATCCTGCAACGGTTCAGGCATTACCGAAACAGGACGTTCAACCTTATGATCTATTTCCCGAAGCACTCTTCGTACAATTTCTTTTGTTACTCTTTGAAGTGCCGTTTTTGTAATTGGCTTGAAGCGCTCTAATATTTTTGCCGTTACTCTGCCGCCTTCATAAATGCCCGGACTTTTCAATATCCAATTCACAAATTCATCACTCAAATCTTCATCTTGAACGTCTATTTCTTTTCGAAGAAAATTTATAATTTTTGAAGTGTATTTCAACTCTGTTGCATACTCACGAATTGCTTCAGCAGAAAAAACATCTCGCTGAAACCGAGCCATAACATCAAGACCCTGTTCAACCGAGTCCAATTTTGCAATATGAAAAGCTTCATCATCTTGAATATTGGGTTCACCGGTATCAGTAAAAAAGCGATATTCCAAACCATTAGTAAGTATTCCCAAAGAAACCGAAGTTGTTGACATAAAATATCGTTTCAGCTGCCCATGATGGCCATCCAGAGGCTCACCTAAGGCTTTAACCTCAATAAAAATCCTAGGCTTCCCCCCAAGAACTATTGCATAGTCGACTTTCTCTTTTTGCCCCGCTTTTTTGATTGCCACATCGGCTTCATATTCCGGATATACCTCTGTTGGATTCCAAATATCATACCCAAGGGCTTCAAGCATCGGTAGAATCATTGCCTGCTTGGTAGCTTCTTCGCCTCGTCCCTTCACAGAATCAATCCTGTTTAAAATGTTATCTACAGCAATAGTGAGTTTTTCATACATGGAGCACCCCTCTTTCGGCACGTACTGGACAATCAAAGCACTTTTTTTTGATTTCTGTCGTTGGCATTTATTGTCCCTCGTCCATTGTTAGTAATTTCAATTTGAAAAATATATCAGACGCAGGATAAAATACCAGTGGAAATGTGGTGGTTATTTTTTTTATGGAAAGTTAACCCAGGTGACGTCTTTGACTGTTTGTTACAGGTTAACGGGGGCGGAGAGTACTTCGTTGGATTCCGGGTTATAGTAAAACTGTACACATTTCATTTCGGTTATCACATTAAATATGTGCCCGTAAAAATTGAGAACAACCCCTTGATGAATCGTGTCGGCCACTTTGACCCTTGCTATGTTTTTCATGCGCAAGAGAGCGGACTCCCTTTTAATTATTTTTGATTCTGTTTCTGCCAGTTCACTTCGCAATCTATTGAGTGTTTTCAGGCGATCTCTCACCAGCTTTTCCCCTCTTGGCTCTGCGCGATTGAGAATTTCTTCATTGGTGCCGATGCCCAGTAATCCAAAGAGCCGATCTATCTGTAATTGCAATTCTCGTTTTTCATCCTCAAGCACAATCAGGGATTCTGTGTCACTCACAATATTGATGTGGGTGGTAACATTTATGCCGGACCCAATATTCTGAGCCTCAACCCCCAGCTGGCTTGTAATGGTGCCACCCTGGATTCGCCCTTTGCTTGCGCTGACGATCACTTTTTTAACAGCAGTTATCTGGCAATTGCTGATACTGTTTGCAACAACCACTTCACCTCCGGATTCTATTGTCCCATTGCTGATAAATCTCGCAGCCACATTGCCCCCGGCTTTTACGCACCCCTTTTCGGACATGATAATGCCCTGGCCAACCTCCAAATCGCCCCCGCAAAAAATCTCGCACTCTTCGATGGACTGGGTAACCTTGATACTGCCGTGGGCTTCTACCTTAAAACCACTGTGAACAGTGCCGTTGACAACAACTGAGCCTTCATTCATATGAATATTCCCGGTACTGAAATCCACATCCCCCCGGGTTTCATAAATCGGATTGACAGATAACGTATTGTTTACAAAGAGAACCATGCCGTCTATCAATGCAATAATGCGGCCGTTGTTCTTTGACATCTCAACTGATTTGTCCAGTTTGACCGAAGCAGGCTTCCCCTTTTGAGCCGGAATATCCTCCCCAAGAACATTTTTCCCGGGGGTTCCATTCTTTGGAGGAATAATCTGACAAATCACCTGCCCCGCTTTAACAGACTGTACTGTGCTCAGTTCCCAATAGTCTTTTTTGTCCTGCTCATCTAAAATACCGATAGATTGCTCAGTCTGAAATGTCATGCGCATTTCCCCGTTTTCACCACTTAAAGGATGTCGACCTTTGGCAATAACAAGATTATTAACCGGCTTATTTCTGGACAGACTACGTGACAATTGGGCAAACCCATTGTCGTCAAGTTCAGCTTCGTACCCGGCAGCCACAAGAAGTTCCTCAATTTTTTCTTTTGAAACAGAAGTTAGTGAAGGGGCTGCATCTGCAACGGCTGCATCTTTAACAGCTGCATCTGCAACGGGTACAAGGGATACAAGAACACTCAGCTTGTCAGGCGAAGGAGTAAATTCAATTTCCAAATCAGAACCAGATGTCATTATAAATTCTTTCCATTAGATAAACATATCAACCACAGGATAAAATACTACATTAAATTCATCAGCAAATCACATTATGAGCGGAAGTTGGATTTAAACTCTTCTTCTCTCTCAGCTTACTCCCCGGAGTTTTTTTACTTTTGCCACCATTAAATCAAACAGAGTATTCAGTTTTGATTCTACCTCTTCTGATTCAATGATTCCAAGAGAGCGTGAAATGGCTTCGTATGTTGACA
>JAFGVO010000219.1 GCA_016937935.1 Deltaproteobacteria bacterium
CATAGTCCAGATCTGAAAGATCTTTTTCGGAAATTACAGCACTAAGTTCTTTAACCAATGGTGAAAAACTGATTTTAGACTCATTATCAGCAACCAGAGTCCTGAAATAACTTTCAACTATCCAGGATAAACTTCGATTATTTTTTTTAGCATATTTTTTAGCTGAATTAATTATTGATTGATCAAGTTTTAAAGTTAATTTTGTTTCCATTTACACCGTCCTCTACGTACTATTATAGTAATTGTTATACGTATAGTAAAGTTGAAAATTTGTTTTTCTAAAAACAGGTATTATGTTTTGTTTTTAGTTGAAAACGACGACAGTCAATTGTTTTTTTAATTATTCAGGTGAATTGGTGATTGCCTGTTTGAGGCGTTCAATTCGTATGTGGTACTGACCTTGAGGATGCTCTTTTTCATACTCTTTAATCATGCGCATAGCTCCGCCGTAATTTTTTGTGTGATATCGCCCAAGAGCTATTCTGTATCTTGCCTCTTCACATCTTGGATGTTGTGGTTTGGCATTGATAAAAGAAATTAAATCCTCTTCGGCTTTTTTCCAGTCCTGGCTTGTCTCCTGATAAAGTACTCCCCGCCACAGACGTCCATATGCACTTCTATGTCCATTTGGAAAAGATGTTAGATATTCATTAAAACATGATATTGCATTTTTTCTGTATCCTTCACGTCCGTAAATCTCACAAAGAGAGAAGTATGCATCCTCTTGAAACTGACCACCTGAAGGGTTTGCTATATAGGATAAAAATGAGTTTCTTGCACGGTTGTAGTCTCCAAGGTGATCCATTGAAATTTTTGCCTCTTCGTATTTGGCATTCATTGCAATTGGAGTTCCCGGGACAAGAGTACTTAATGTGTTTAATTTAGATGCTGCCTCTTTATACAATCCTAAAGCGGAATAACACTCGGCAAGAAGGGAAGTTGCTGTTACAAGATCACCACCTTTAAGTTTAGGAGAGACTTTTTCTAACAGATTTGCAGCAAATGAGAGGTCCCCGGCTTTCATGGCAGAACTTGCACGGCTAAGGTAATCTTTAGAGTTTTTGTCGAGATTTTTTCCACTGTTTTTTAGAGTCCAGGCTTTTTCAGATTTTAAATTTTTTGTATTGCTTATAACATCTGCCAGATAGTCATCTTCAGGATTCATTGCAACTGTTACATCTTCTGAAACCTGTTCGTTTTTAAGCCATGCCACATATGGAGCCATGCCTGGTTTTGTAAGTTTATAAGATAATCGTCCTGAGGGGAGTCTTACAGTTAATGGGGTATAGCCTAAAGTTCTGCCATCAACCTCAACTTTAATATGGTCCTGGGTACCTGTAAAATTTACCATTCTGCCAGCTGATGCAATTGGTAAATCAGTTTTCTCAACATTTTGAGCAAGTACTTTTTGAGCGTCTCCAATAGTGACAGTTTTACCAATTCCAGGAACCTGTAAAAGAGATCCTTTTGTTACAGATGTTGGAGAATCTAAAACACCGTCTGAATTTCTGGATAAAACTTCAACTTCACCTCTTGTAACACTTACCTGGGTAACACCATCTTTAAATACCTCAACAGTGAAAATTGTTCCTTTTACACTTACAACAGCTGTTGGAGTTGTAACTTCCAGTTTTCGCCCTGTTGAGCCATCAAACTGAGCCGCCATTTTTCCATTTAACAGTGTTAGATAAATTTTGTTTTGGTCAATTTTATCAACACTTAAGGTTGTTTCTCCTTCAATTGCAATGTCAGCAATATTTCCAATTCTAAAAACAGAACTTGAACCGCTGTCTGTGTTGAACGTGGTATTTGATTCAATTTTAAAAATTCCATTTAAATCAGCTGCTGACTTGTTATTAATTTTTAAGCTTCCCTGAATTTTATCAATGCGCCCATCGTTAACCATTAAGGCTGCAGTTGAAATATCTGATTCTATGGATGACGGAACTTCATATCCGGCTATTGAATAATTTATGGGCTGATTAAAATAGATAACAGCAAATAATATAGCAGCAGCTGAGGCTATTCCTGCACTTGCAAAGGATATCTGTTTAAATATTACATTTCTGTTTTTTGTAATAATATTTTTTTTGTTATTTACAATTTCGTGAACTGCCGGAGTCAGTCTGTCATATATATTATTTAAACGATCCTTTGACAGTTCAGTTTCAGGAAAACAGGCACCCTCAATTCTGGCAAATTCTTTTGCGGCAAAATTGCATGATTTGCAGCTTCTAAGGTGCAGATCAATGTGTGACCGTGTAACAGCATCAAGCTTTTTATAATTAGCCAGACTGTCGAGCGTTCTTCCGCACTGTTTGTTTTTTAAAAACATTTTATCACTTCCTGCCTGATGCAAGGCTGTGGATAATTTCCTTTCGAGCCGATTGCAGCCTTGAACCAATTGTGGAAACTGTTGAACCCAGTAGTTCAGCAATTTCTTCCAAAGAGTATCCCTCGTATGTATAGAGAATAAATGTCTCTCTTTTTTTATCTGAAATATTTTTCAAATGTCGATAAACCTGTTCAATGTCAGAAAGTGTATTTTCAGGATTTGATGTTCCGGCATTTCTTGTTATATCTGTTACATCCTGAACTGCAGTGACCAGCTTGCGTTTTCGGCTTTTGCCACGTATCTCCTGTCTTGCAACATTTATTGTAATTCGAAACAGCCAGGTAGAAAACGCAGAAGCTCCTCTAAACTTTCCAATTGATTGAAAAACATTTAAAAAAACAAGCTGTACCAGATCATCAACATCTTCGCCTGGACCAAGCAAAAGAGTAATATGGCGGCTTACTCCAGCCACATGTCTGTCATAAAGTTCCCTAAAAGCATCTTTATCACCCTCTTTACAGAGTTGAACCAGTTTGCTCACAGACCTTTTCTTAGGTTTGGCAATTTTGATAATTTTTTGTAGTACTGCGGTATTCATATCTTTTTTTGAAGCCTCTTTTTTAACGACCTCTTTATTATTATTAGAAGACATAATACCTCAGTAATTACGATTTTTTTTTATAACTTTGATTTTTCTGTAAATTTACAATTATATTAAAAAGAAGTTCAAAAATTAACATTACTTATTAATATAAAGAGATTTTAGACCTATTGAGGACAATTTTCAAGTATATCTATAATTTAACCTGAGCTTGCAAACAAAATCTGATAGTTTAGGCTTAATAGTCGCTTAATGGTTCATCGCTTTCGGAGACTTTATCTATTTCACCTTTTGGAGGTGTTACCTTGGTTTTGTCTAATAGAGCATTCCATTTGTCAATGGTAGATTTTAAAGCCGTTCTGTTTTTTGCAGAAATTTTCTGTCCTGGAATTATTTTAAATTTGAGAGGATCCACAAATTTTCCATTAAGTTTTATTCCCCAGTGAAGATGAGGGCCGGTGGAGCGTCCTGTTGAACCCACGTATCCGATAACCTGTTTTCTTCTTACTTTAACCCCTTTTTTTATCCCTTTTTCAATTCTGTGGAGATGGGCATAATAGGAGCTTAATCCGTTTCCATGGTCAATGCCAACAAGGTTTCCGTTTGGACCTTTTTGCTCTGCAAAGATAATTGTACCTTCGGTGCATGACCAGACGGGTGTTCCGGTAGGTGCTGAAAAGTCTGTGCCGTTATGAAGTTTTTTTGTTTTTAATATGGGGTGAATTCTCCAGCCGAAAGGGGAGCTTAAATGTGAATAGTACAATGGAATTGTTAAAGCCGAGTGGGGGAGGCTAACCAGGTTGTCGTCATAATAAGTTGGAGTGCTTTTGTTATCTTCAAAATAATAAAGTCTTTTTTTACCGGCTTTTATTCCGTTATACTCAAGAGCCAGTACAGGACCGTAATTTTGAAATTCACCATCAAGGCTCTCTTCCTCAACAATTACTTTGAAGGTGTCTCCCGGGCGCTGCTCTTTTAAAAAATTAACCTGTTTTGATAATATGTCTGCAACCTTTGCAGCAAGAGCAGGTTTTGCGCCTAAATCCTGCATTGTTCCAAAAAGAGATGTTGTAATTGTTCCTGAAAAAACCCTGTTGGTTTTATCTGTAATAATATTTAATTTTTTGCCTGTAAAAGTGTCACTGCTTCTTGTTACTTTGTAAATTTCTGTTGGTGAGACTTCATAGGTAAACGTGTCAACCCGATCCGATGCATTGTTAAAATGAACACTGAATGTCTGCCCTGGACGTGCCCGTCTGAAATCGAAAATACCGTCAAGTGAATTTATTATGAGCTGGGCATCTCCCATGCTTAGTCCTATGGACATAAGGTTTTTAATTACAGGAACACCTTTTTTAACAACTCCGTGATGAGTTGAATCATCCCCGGCTCCTGTGTCCGGAGCAGATGGTGCGGGAGAAATATCCACCATGTTGTTATCTGCTTCAGGGGCTGCACTGTCAATATCAGCGGATGTATCTGCAGCAGAATTTGAATATTCAGCTGTTTTTGAATTATTATCCTCAGGAGGAACTTCAGTGTTGAGCCATGAATCATCCCCGGCTTTATGACGGGAAGCATTTGTCGGCTTTGAAGCGGCAAACATTCCGATAATCAGTCCCATAAGAGTTGCCATCAGTATACCTGAAAGGAATATGGCTTTATGTTTTCTTGTTAAGCCCGGTATCTGCGTCGTTTCAGTAGATACCAAGACAGCTTTACCTGTTACTGATAAATCTGTTATAGGCTGATTGGGCCTATTACTGTTCTCAACCGGGTTTTGTGAATTTATGTCATTCATAAGATTGTAGTTTTCTAACACAAGTTCTGCTTTTTTAAAAGGGGGCATAGAAATTCAAAGCTGCCTGTTTAAATAGTCGATAGCTATCTGATTTTAAATGCAGAGGCATTGGCGTGACAAATTGCTATTGCAAGGGCATCAGCCTCATCCTCCTGGAGAGGTCTTCCGGTTTTTAAAATCATTTCAAGCACTTTTTGAATCTGTGTTTTGTCTGCTCTTCCCGCTCCTATTATTGATTTTTTAACAACTGTCGGAGCATATGACCCTATTTCCAAATTATGCTGTTTAAGGCATAAGAGAATAACACCTCTTGCATGACCCAGCTTCAATGCGGAATTTGCATTTTTAGAAAAAAAGAGTGACTCGACAGCAGCTTCATCCGGTCCGGTTGATGCCAGAATCTCAGTTAATTTTTCGTAAAGTACCGGAAGTCTCTCGTCGAGGGGGGCTTTGGCATTAAGTCTTATTACTCCTGAATCAAGTCTCGTGATGCGGCTTCCATCTTTTCTGATGACACCATACCCTGCTTTTATCGTACCAGGGTCAATGCCCACAACGATCATAGTGTGAAGTTTTCCATAGTTTCGTCATCTATATCAAAGTTGGCGTAAACGTTTTGAACATCATCGTGATCGTCAAGATTGTAATATAGCTTAAGCATTGTTTGTGCAGCTTTTCCCTCAAGTTTAACATTGGTCTGTGGAATACGGGTAATTTCTGAACTCTGAATCTCAATTTTCGCATTTTCAATGGCCTCAAGGACAGTATCAAATGCATCAAGCTGAGTTATTACTTCAAATGTATCACCATCGTCTTTTATGTCATCAGCGCCGGCTTCAAGGGCAACTTCCATGAGGTGATCTTCGGTTGTTTTTGATTTTTCAACGACAATCAGTCCAACTCTGTCAAACATCCAAGCCACACAGCCATCCTGACCAAGGTTTCCGTTAAATTTTGAAAAAAGATGACGAACATCAGCAACTGTTCTGTTTTTATTTTCAGTCATGCATTCGCATACAACCGCGACACCTTCAGGACCGTATCCTTCGTAAACAAGCTCTTCATAAATAACACCTTCGAGCTCACCGGTACCTTTTTTGATGGCTCTGTCAACATTATCAGCAGGCATATTATTTGCTTTTGCCAAATCGAGTGCTTTTCTTAGTCTTGCATTTCCCGAAGGGTCACCGCCGCCAATTCTGGCTGCAGTGGTAATCTCTTTAGAAACCTTGGTAAACACTTTTCCCCTTTTAGCGTCCTGTGCCCCTTTTCTTCTTTGAATATTACTCCATTTACTGTGTCCTGACATATTATCTCCTCAATTTATAATACGGTGCTTATTTATTAATATATTCATTAAATATTACCTGTTAACAGGCAAAAAATTATCTCTTTTTACAGACGAATTGCCTTTGAGTCCAGCATTTTGTGGTTTGAATCAGCGGGAAGTGTCTACCCACGATGCATTTTTTTCTCTTGCGTCCATATGAACAAAGCCTCCGTTGGGATAGTAGCCGCATCCGGAGTTTTTAATGGTTTTACAGAAATTCCAGATGGATTTTCCGGAAACTCCTTTAATTCTGAAGTCGAGAGCCCTTCCAAATGCATGCTGGGATTCGTTTCCTCCAGCTTGTGATCTGTATCCTGAAATTATCTCAATTGCTTTGTCAGGAAATTTTTCACTGACCAGCTGGATCATTTTTACAAGTCTGAAATTGAGGCGTTTTACTTTATCTCCGTGTTTGTCTCTAGCAAGATATGACAGTTTCTGAACGCTGGTTTTATTAATTTTCCCGTTGTCGTGATATAGTTTGAGGCGTGCTCTGTCACCCATTCTCACACGGAGAAATAAGATGGGCTCAAGTTTTTTTCCTTTTGGTGAAATAACCGTGGCATTGCTGTTTTTGTCTGGAATAAGCAGCACTCTGCCGGCTTGTAAAGGGGTTGTTACAGAGATTTTATTTGCATGGGCAATATCTTTTGGAGTGCGTTTATAATGTGCGGCAATGGATGAGAGAGAATCTCCCTGTTTGACAGTATAGGTTTTGCCGGAAATTCTTAAAACGTTTGGGATTTTTAGTTTTTGTCCCAGTCTTAAAGGTTTTTTAGTGGAGATTTTGTTCATCTCACACAAATCCCTTTGGGAAACTCCGTAAAAATCAGCAATTGAAGCGATGGATTCACCTTTTTGTACTATATGTATTTTTCGCTGTTTTCGCGCAGAAACCTCTCCGTCTGCAAACAATATGGTGAAAAAGAGGGTGAAAAACAGTAAATATGAGATGTATTTAATGCCTGATGATGTGTAAGATTTTTTTTCCATTTGTCTTTTTTTATTAAGTTTAAATTTAAAACCGCGCGTATTATAAACGTTTTGCGCAATAAATATATTCAAAAAAACTGAGAAACTGTGGAACATGAGCCGTTTCCAAAGAGTTAAACAACTATAAGTCACTGTAATTTAAGTAATAAATAATGGTTATTTTTTCAGTGTCAAAAAGGATAAAAAATATGAAAATTGTCAAGATTGCTCAGATATTATTAATTTTTGCTACTTTGGTTTTATATTCGGGATGTTCTCCCAAAGCAGGTAATTTTCAAAATCAAACGATTGTTTCTGATGTTTCAAAAAATAATAATTCTGATGGGACTACTCCTGTTGCTGATACTAAATTAGAATTGGTTGATCAAAAAATATCCTATGAAATCAACCCATGGAAGCCATCTGATAAATGTGTTGTAAAAGCTGCAGAACTTCTGAAGCAGATGACAGTTGCAGAAAAAGCCGGTCAGATGACCCAGGTTGCAATGAGGTATTTACCGTCTAAAGATATGAGCGATCTGGCAAAGTATGCAATAGGCTCCATGCTTGCCGGAGGAACTGATTTTCCAGGAGAGGATTTATCTGCCTCGGCATGGGCCGGTTACATCGATGAAGCAAAAGCCGCTGCAATTAAAAACAGACTTCATATTCCCCTTATTTTTGGAATAGACGCAGTTCACGGCAATGGAAAATCTGTTGGCGCTGTGGTTTTTCCCCACAATATTGGTCTTGGATGTACGGGAGATCCGGCGCTTGTAGAAGAGATCGGAAAGATAACCGCGCTTGAGACAAGGGGAAGCGGAGTGGACTGGGCTTTTTCTCCTGTGCTTGCGGCAGCTCGTGATGAGAGATGGGGGAGAACCTATGAGGCCTTTGGGGAAACTCCCGATTTGGCGGCCGTTTATGGTGCTGCTCTTGTAAAGGGGCTTCAGGGAGATGTTCCATTTGGTAAAGACAGAGTGCTGGCATCTATTAAACATTTTGCAGGGGACGGAGACACTGTTTTTGGAACGTCCCATATGGATGACGGTTTTTTAGACAGGGGAAATGTAACCCTTGATATGGATACTTTTTACGATTTGGCAATTAAACAGTACATCCCTTCTATTAACGCCGGAGCCGGGTCGGTAATGGTTTCGTACAGCAGTTACATGGGTGTAAAGATGCATGCAAACAGAGAACTCATTACAGATGTATTAAAAAAAGATCTCGGTTTTAACGGATTTGTGGTCTCGGATTGGATGGGCATTGATGATATCCCGGGAGATTTTGAAACTGATGTGGCTGCAGCGATAAATGCGGGGATTGATATGGTTATGCTTCCCGACAGATACAAGGAGTTTATTAAAACTGTCCAGTCACTTGTTCCTGCAAAAATTTCTGAATCCAGAATTGACGACAGCGTTAAGAGAATTTTGCAGGTAAAGTGCGAAATGGGAATGTTTGAAGATGATTACTCTAATAAGACAGATGAATATTTAACAAAAATTGTAGGCTCCAAAGAGCACAGACTGGTTGGGCGAAAAGCGGTTGCAGAGTCTCTTGTGCTTTTAAAAAATCAGAATAGTCTGCTTCCCTTAAACAAAGATGCCAAAATTTTTGTTACGGGGTCCGGGGCTGACAGCCTTGATAAACAGTGCGGTGGATGGACAGTAAACTGGGATGGTAACGGAAGTAAAACAGTTGGCACAACAGTTTTGTCTGCTCTAAAAAAAGTGAGTGATAATATTATTTACAGTGAAAACCCTAAAACAGTTTACAAAAAAGCGG
>JAFGVO010000004.1 GCA_016937935.1 Deltaproteobacteria bacterium
AAATTATTTTTTTTTGCCAAAAAAATGAAAAAAAGTGAAAATAATTAAAAAATCTAACGGAGGAGAGATTTTAACCTGGGAGGGAGCTTAAATCTAACCTGGGTAGGGTCTTTGGGGTAGGGTCTTTGAATCTAACCAGGGTAGGGATTATTGTAGGGATTATTGAATCTAACCAGGGTAGGGATTATTAATCTAACCAGGGTAGGGATTATTGGGTAGGGATTATTCCGGGGCTTAATGGTATTTTTACCTGCAGGTTATTGTTGCTGAGAGGACTTTGGCTTCTTCTTCTTTTTGTTCGGCGTATACTATCAGTACGCTGTTTTTATCTTTTGCGGGTGTTATAAGCTGGACTCTGGTGAAATTGTTTTTGTCGGCGTAGATTTGGAATTCTCCACCTTGTTTTACTCCTTGTTTATTAAAGCGGTTGAAGCCTACCAGGTAGTTGCTTCTGTATGATCTAATTGCGGCGCTAAAAAACAGAGTGTCTGAAGATGTTAATGACGGGCCGAAATCTCCGTCTGAGCGGGAGATTCTTATCGGTTTGCTTTTTGGTTTTCCTGATTTGTCAAGGAGGAGGTAATAGAATTCCTCCATGTTATCTTTGTCTTCATTATCTCTAAAAAGCAGGGCATATCCGTTATTTTGTCTGGTTATAAATGGTGAGATAGAATCAATATGGTGTTCTGCTATTTTATTTTCGGGGCCTGAAATCAGCCCTTTTGTTACTGTTACTGAGGTTAGAATTTTCTTTAAGGTAGATACTTTTGAGTATAAAAGCAGTCTTTCTTGCCCGTTGTAAAAGATTACAGGTTCTGAATGAAATGAACTTTTAATAATTTTAGTTTTTAAAATATTGCCGTCTAAATCCATTTTTAATAATACCGTTTTATCTTCGTTTTTCTGTTGAAATGCGGCAAAAATAAACTCTCCGTCATAGGTTCCTGATATGTTATTACTGTGTGAAACCCCAAGTGGAACAATTGCTTTAATGGATGGTTTGCTTATATCTGCAAGGGCGGCATAAATGGTGTATTTGTTAAAGTCATTTTCTACAGCTACAAAAATTGCAGCGCGGTTTTTACCGGTTTTTACACTGCTTATTTTTTTTACATTTTTAAGAGGGTTGAATTTTGACTCTTTAAAGCCTTTTATTATATCAGGATGTTGATCTTCAAGTCTTACCATCTGTTTATCTGCCCTGGCTATGCCGTTTTTATCGATATTTTTAAAATAGACACCATCAGGCTCAGACCAGAAAACTGTGAAATTGTTATTTGAGTTTTCGAGAAGGTTTAAATCAAGTATTTTTGAGCTGACTGACGAAACTTTATACTCTGAGGTCATGCGGCATGCCTGCTGTTTTTTTACATTGCATGCAACAGTAAGTATCTGTGAAAATAAAATTGTTGTAAAAATTAAATTATAAAAAACTTTTTTTATAAACATCTGTATAAATTACCTGACTTTTTTATTTATATAAGGTTGGAAATGTTAATTTTATAAGCTCTTTTACCTCTTGTGCAGTGTCAAGTATTATTGATTGTGCAAGTAAATTCTGACACTGATCAATTGAGACAGAATTTATAATTCTTTTTATCTCAACACTCTGTTTGGGGGCCATGCTTAAATCATAAATACCTGCGCCTATAAGAGTTGGAACAGCAAAGATGTTTGAGGCCATTTCTCCACAGATAGCAACTTCTTTATCTTTATATTTTAAAAAGGCATCTCCAATATTTTTTATAATTTTTAAAAAAACTGGATGTAAAACAAGATCAGGGTGGGAAACCGAGTCATTAACTCTGTCAACAGCAAATGTGTATTGCAAAAGGTCGTTGCTTCCAATACTCATATAGTCAACATGGGGAATAAGTTTTTCCAATTCAAAAAGTACTGATGGAACTTCGAGCATAATACCAAATTTGAAAGTATTGTTAAAGGGGAGTTCCTCTTTGGTCAGTTCAACTTTAACCTCTTCAATAATCTCTTTAACTTTTGTAATTTCGGTTATGGTTGTTACCATTGGAAAAAGGAGTTTCAGATTTCCGTTTACAGCGGCACGTAAAATTGCTCTCAGGTGTGTTTTTAAAATATCCGGCTTTTGCAGGAGAAGTCTTACACCTCTTAAACCAAGGGCGGGATTTTCCTCACTGGGGATTTCCATGTAGGGCAGGGGCTTGTCTGCTCCAATGTCTAAAACTCTTATGGTTACATCGTTATCTTTAACTTCTTGAATTATTTTTAAAAATACTTTCAGTTGTTCATCTTCGGATGGAAGGTGATCTCTTATCATGTACATGAACTCTGTTCGATACAATCCGATGCCAGATAAATTGTACTGTTTTAAAAGGGGAGTTTCACAAATCAGTGATACATTGCCTTTTAAATTAATTTTGACACCATCAGTTGTAACTGCAGGGGCTGCGATAAGTTCAGCATCTGCATCATCATTATATTTGCTGTTTTTGGCAAACCGATCTTTAATATGATTGTCAGGGTTTACATATAAAATCTCCGCATGGCAATCAACAATAAGAGGATCCATGTAGCTCACATTTTCAAGAAGATTAGATACTCCGAGGAGTGCGGGGATATTGAGAGCCTTTGCAAGTATTGCCACATGGGCAGTTACCCCGCCTTTTTCACAGACAATTGCAGATATTTTGTCAATTGGCATTCTTAAAAGATCCGAGGGGAGAATTTCCTCGGCTATAAGAATATGATTTGCCTCCGGGTTCTCAGTATAATTATCGTGTCTTTTACCCGTATTTATCTCTTTTACAGATTCAAGGATTTGAAGAAGAACATCTTTAATATCCATTATTTTATCTCTAAAGACGGGGTTATCCATATTCAAAAATATTTTTTCATACTTTTCAAATACAAGGCGTGTACTGAACTCTATTGAGTGGCGGTTTTCAGTAATCTCTTTTTTTATACCATTGATTAATGTTTTATCATTTAAAAATAACAGGTGAGCACCAAAGATTGAGGCGTCGGCCTCAGAAATCATTGTCAGAGCCATGTTTTCAAGTTGCATAGTTTTTTGCTTTGTCAGCTCTATGGCACTGTTTAAAAGTGTAATGGCAGCTTTTGGGTCATCAACATTTCCATGGGAGATCTCTTTAAAATGATTTCTTGATTTAAATATATAGGCCGATCCCGCAGCAATACCGCCATTGGCCGAAATTCCACGTAATATAATCTGTTCAAATCCTGTTGATTGTATTGATACTGGAATTTCTGATTTTTGCTCAGAGAGGGTAGTTAACATTTTTGAGTTTAAAATAATATTAGCCAGCTGGGTTGCAACTGATCTGGCCATATCCACAACAGCTTCAGGAAAAACAGCACTTTGCTTTTTTTGAATGACCAGAATTCCAAGGGCATTCCCCCCGGTAATTAAAGGCAGGGACAGAAATGATGAATAAATTATCTCTCCGGTATTTTCAAAAAGTTTAAAGTCAGGGTGATTCTGGGGATTAGAGATGTTTAAAACTTCACTCTTTTTAAAGCTCTGACCGCTTAAGCCTTCGCCCGGGGCCATTGATACATTGTTTACAGCTTGAGGATTAAGGCCGTAAGTTGCAGTGAGCACAAGTCTGTTAATTTTTTCGTCATAGGTATATATGGAGCAGACATCAGCATTTAACCCTTTTGCAAGTATTGGCGCAATCTGGGATTGAACTGCAAAAAGGTCATTGTTTTGAGTAATAATTTCCGAAATCTCTTTTAAAATCTGAAGTAGTTTATCAATCATGTAAATCCTTTTTTGGTACTATTACTTATATACTGTTTTACAGTCAGAAAATCTACAATCGATTTCAATAACTTTTGTTGAGCTAATTGCGCTGTAGGCTATTTTGACAGGTATATCGATTTATGAGGGGATCGGTCCGAGCCGATTTTTAGCCATGGCCCGGT
>JAFGVO010000220.1 GCA_016937935.1 Deltaproteobacteria bacterium
AAACCATGCATCTGCAGCAGGAGTTTTTTCATAAAGCTTGCATATATCAAACTTTTCAAAAGAAGGAGCACTAAATTCCTCTTTAGTAACAGGGTTTAAAGCAAATCTGGCTTTCATAACTCCAGGATAAACCATTACAGCCATATAATATGTGTGACCCGCCTCAACAGTAGCCTGAGCAAAATCGTCATTTTCTCCCTTTACCATAAAAGTATACTGACCGGCTGGAACCTGAATTGCAATTTTTGATCTTGAAATGAGTGATCCTGCAAATTTCATCTCAGGCTCAGTAACATCAAATATTGCACTTTTAATACCTCCACCATACTTTGTAGAACGATAAAAAATAATTGTTGCCATATCAGCAGACGTTGCAATCTGTGCAGTCGAGGGAGCCATATAGTTACTTCCTCCGCAGGATGCTGCAAAAAACAACAATGCTAAAAATAAAACAGATGCTTTAACCATTTTTTTCATTTCAAAAAACCTTTCGTTAAAGGAAAATCCCCCTCAATTAAATAGAATTTTCACTTATTGTTAAATAATAATATTCAAAAACCATATGGCCATTTTTTTGTCAACAAACTTCAACATGTACCAAATATTAAGATTAAAATATAAATACCTCAGACATTTTAAAATGCAGGTATTTACTCAAAGGGGTGGGCGCTGTCTGATCTTTCCAGGCCGAATTCTTTGGTGTTCAGGCCTGATATTAAAATTGCGAGGCCCAGTTTATCGAGGTTTTCCTTGTTGGGAATTACCGGGGCTGCTTCGCTGTTTTTAGCTATTGTCATATCCTGGCTGCTGTTCATATCCTCACCTGGAGAACCAAAGTATTTGGCGGCAGTCTGTACCATTGTGTAATATTCAATAGAGACTTTGGGAAGACCTGTATTTTTCATCCACTTTTCAATGTTTCCAGGTCCGGCATTGTAGGCGGCAAGAGCCAAATCAACATCACCATTAAAAATTTTAATCAGTTTTGAAACATAGTAGCTTCCCGCGGCAATATTAAATTCAGGGTCATAGGAATCCGCACGTCCTTCCCATTTGATACATTCCGCCAGATATTTTGCTGTTTTAGGCATTAACTGCATCAGCCCTCTTGCTCCTACAGGAGATTTTGCCTCCGGATTAAAGCGGGACTCCACCCAGA
Source organism: Deltaproteobacteria bacterium (assembly GCA_016937935.1). Lineage (GTDB taxonomy): Bacteria > Myxococcota_A > Polyangia > JAAYKL01 > JAAYKL01 > JAFGVO01. Next base: position 1,160 of record JAFGVO010000220.1, read on the forward strand.
TAACACCGAAAATAAGACTCGCCGGAAGTCCATTTTCCCTTGCTGCTTTTTCTACAAACGGTGCAACATCCTTAACTTTTTGAACAGTAATATCAAAACTGTCCATTTTTTTACTGGTGCTGTTCATAGATTCAGCTTCAATATTACTACCCTTCCCTTTTAACCCTGTATCATTTGAAGCTGCTTTTTCACTCATGATTGAAGTTGATTTACTGTTTGCAGTATTACCCTTAGGGGTATTGGCATAATTTAAAGCCGTATCATTATTCTTAACTGTCACAGCTGTTGATGCACACCCGCCAAAAAGCAAAGAGATGATAAAAGAAAAAAGCAATAACCAGTGTAAATATGTGATTTTAAGCGTCATACAGGCTTTATACCATATCAACTTACATAAAAACAATTTTCAGACAATTTTTGAGATTTTTTTTACTGATTAAAAAGAGAGTGCATATAGGTGCCGATTGTGGTCAGTTCAGCTGCTGTCCAGTTTCCCGTTGCTGAAGCCCCTGGCTTTAAAATTGCTGATGGTTCTGCCTTATCATTTACAGACCACATTGCCATTGAGAGACTGTTATTGTTGCACCAGTCCATCCACTCGTTAAATGGAACCATATCAATCTCATCGTTAAAATCACTGTTAATATAACCATCTTCCCATACGCCCCACTCTGTAATAAAAATGGGAATATTCTGAGATAACGCCATATTTCCATATGCTCTAAGGAGGGCGCCGTGCATTCCCGAATAAAAATGGAGAGTGTATGCAACATTCGGATCATCAATTTCGTGCAAATACACCTCATCAACCTGCTGTGACCAGTTTCTGGTACCCACAATAACAAGATTATCAGAATCGTATTTACGGATTCCTTCTATAATATCTTCAGCATAGGGCTTAATTACTGTTGCCCATTTATCCTCGGCAAGGGGCTCGTTCCATACTTCGTAGATTACATTTGGATAGTCCCCGTACATTTTTGCCATAGTTTCAAAAAAGACTCTTGCATCAACAGGGTGTTTATCTGCATCATGGGCGTGCCAGTCAATAATAACGTATATTCCGTTTTCAATTGCGGCATTTACAACTGTAAAGATCTTTTCCATCTCTGCTGTTGGAGATATCAGATACCCATCATTTTCAGTAATTCCAAGTGATGCTCTTAAAATATTTATCTTCCAGTCATCAACAAGCCATTTTACAAGGTCTGCATTGTAAAATTTTCCACTCCACTGACTCCAGAAAAGACTCAAACCTCTTAAAATAAGATCATTACCATCTTTGTCCTTTAAAACAGAACCTTCAAATTTAATATCCCCATGAGTACCCACAAAGCCTGTATTCCAGTCTGCGGGTATTAAATCTGTATCAAGGGGCTCACCAGTATCAGCCTCTGTGTCAAGCTCCTGCTCAAAAGGTATTGACTCATCTACAAAAGGAACCATGCTGTTCAAACAAAATGAATAGTCCCTGTCATTAACATTATGTCCCGGAACAAGAATTCCCGCCGAAACAAGTGGTTCTCCTTCATAATATTGACCCGAATTATCCCAGCAGTAATTATTGAAAGCCCTCCACTCTATGCTTGCAGGACCGCCTCCTTTTAAAACATAACACCAGTTGTCAGACAGCCCCATAATCCGAACACGAAGCTCTGTTCCTCCGGTATTTGTCACATCAACCTGGATGCCTCCCTGCTGAGGCTCCACAACGCCAATATTTTTATCCAAATCCTCATTCAGATTAAAACTGAGCACAGCAGAGCCGCTCCAGTTTGAAACTCCTGCCACAGTACCAGATACACATAATGGTGTATCCTCTGCCGCAGTATCAAAATCAGAAGGAATAATGGTTGTACCTGTAGCAGATACACTTGTAAAAGCATAACCATGCCATGGCCCCGCAACGATGTACCCGTTGTCTAATAGATGAAAACCTTCTGTATCAATAACAATTGTATCGGTATCAATATCGGTTTCAGTTGCAGTATCAGTTTCAGAATCTTTAATTTCTGTTCCTGTATCTGAACTGTCTGATTTATCATTGGTAACTTTTTCAGGATTAGGCTCCAGCTTTGTACCACATCCGTAAACCGGAAATAACAACAAAAATAAAACTAAAATAAACTGAAAACTCTTCGTCCATAGGTGCATCTGAATATCCTTCCATGTTATGAGACTAAAACGAGCGGAAATATCAACTCTTATTAAGTGACATTTCTATTTCAGAATGGCTCATTTTACACGTTTTGCAAATGAAAAAAACATTTCCAGATAGCTGATAAAACCTTAAAAACCTCTGTTTTTTTATAAAGAAGATGTTTTTTAAGTGGTCAAAGGGTTATAAAATGAACTAATATAGTCAACCATATGGATATGGAATCAAAAAATTCAGAAAAGCTTTTTGAAAAATTCGGTCGCAGTTTTACAGGCGGCGAGTTTGTTTTTAAAGAAGAAGAGCCCTGCCTTGAAATTTTCATGATTCTTGAAGGCAGAGTGAGACTTATAAAAAAAGTCCGTCATATTGAACGCGACATAGTTGTGCTAAAAAAAGGTGATATGTTCGGAGAACATGCGATGCTGGGAGACGAACTTCAGCCGGCATCTGC
>JAFGVO010000026.1 GCA_016937935.1 Deltaproteobacteria bacterium
ATCTTGCGCTCACTCCTCACAACCTCGCTTCTACTTTTTACACAAATAATGGACAATTTACCCACAGATTATTCTGAAGACCCAAAAAATTTAACAAAGGTGAGGTATTTCCTGCCTGTATCCATTACAGTAGTGGAACTTTTGCCCCAATAGCAGTGGAACTACCCATTCATCTAAATAAAAGTTCAAAACAAATGAACCGTTTTTTTTTCAATTGCCATCTGTATGTCCAGGAGGTGCTGCCATGCGCGACACAGTAATGATTTTAGTAACATTTATAGCGACAATTTTTCTCTTTTTGGGTGCGATTACGGGGTGCACCAGCACAGATGGAGTGGAAGACCCGGTCGGAAGGGACAGGGGCTACAGACACGGACACGGATACGAACTCCGATACTGACACGGTTGATGATACGGAATCTGACACTGTTCCCAATCCAGTCGTCGATGAGTGTATCTCAAGTGAGCAGTGCCGAACGGAATTGTACCCGGAGCTGCACCCGACCTACGGTAACGGTTTGGACTGTGAACCGTACGGTGGTGCGATGGTGTGTATGTGCCTGGAGGAACCCTGTGCCCCAATTACAGAGGTAGACACAAACACAAACCAGGACACAGACACGGATTCCGACTCGAACACAGATATGGACACAGACAGAGGCACAGGTACCTGTACACCCAGGAATCCCTACCTCCACCCTTTTGCCATCGACTCCATCTGGAACATGCCTATCCATGGCAATGCCCGGTATGTTGACGCGGGCATCGGTAAACCCACCGCCTGGGGTGTCACCATCGATGAGGAAGATATCATCCTGGATCCGGATGCGCCGCTGGTGAATATCTACAAGAATTCCTGGGCCACCGATCAGCGATGCACGAATGTCAGTGGGTATATGACCCAGGCGCCGCTTCCGGATGGCTGGATGTTCCCGGCTTACAGCGGTAATGGCTGCGCGGCGGTGCTCGATTCCGATGGGGTCACACTGAGGCAGTTTCAGAGTTTGCATCGTTGCGCAACAAGCGGCGATGCCTATGCGCTTGTAGAGTACCCATCCGAAAATATTTTTGGTGATGGGATCGAGGGCGCTCATGGAGGCTCCGGCTTATCCTCCATCGGAGGTTCCATCCGCATTGGTGATATGACCCCGGCCGGAGACATATTCAACGACCCCGACACCTACATTCCCCATGTCCTGAAAATCAATGTCTATGCCCGACTCTACCTGCAATACACAGGATCTTGATTGATTTTACCGTTCGGGAGAGGTGTTTTTTCAGACAGATATCATGGCATGACCTGGGACCTTACACTCGGAGCCGGTCATTCCATTATGACTACGTTAAATTTTTTTTAGTACGGTCTGGGGCGTTTGAAGCTTTGGATGTATTTGTAGTCGTCGTCTGTTGCGGCGTTTAATATTCGATAGATTGAGCTTAGGGCGTGGTAGTTGTAGTCTATTCTCTGTTTGTTGTGGTTGAGGCAGTATTTTATGCCTCCTGCTGCTCTGTCGGGGTTGGGGTAGTAATAGTCGTTTTCACCTTTTCTTATCTGCTGCTGAAGGATAAATCTTGCGGAGAGGAGAGCCCCTTTTCTTAGTCTGTTTACTATTGTCATGGGGGCTTTTGCACTTCTGGCCAGCATGTACGATGCGGCGGTTCCTTCGGTATAGACAAAGGTGTGCATTGCAGGGAGTTCATCGAGAACTTTCATGTACCCTCCCAGATAGTCGGGGTAGAAGGCTCTGTTTTCGTTAAACTGAAATGTGTCCATTACCCACAAGGAGACCAGATTGGAGGCTTCCACATAGGACGGGTCTTTATCATGGCGGTACATCTCTTCCATGCTCATGGCTATCCAGGGCTGAAACTGAACCAGTTCTTTTCTTCTGTTTTCTTCGTAGGTTCCGTCGGGCTCTTTTTGCTCCATCTCTCTTTTAAACCATGCCAGATTGGTATTCATTGACTGTTTAAATGCGACTTTAAAACGCGTGTCACCGGTCTCTCCGTAAAGTCGGGCCAGTGCGTAGAGAATTTCACCGGGATAGATGGAGTTTTGCTGGTTGTAGTAGCTGTTTTGATTTGCCACGTAATAGTGGTGAAATGTTCCATCCTCTTTTTGCATGTAGAGAAGAAAATTTGCCAGTCCTTTTAAGATTTCCTGACGTTTTGGAGTTAACTCCCAGCCGGCTCTTTTAAACTGTGTGTACCCTAAGATGGCCATTGAAACCATTCCCATTTTATTTGACCATGAAGAGGCTTTAGAGGGATCGTACATGTTTTCGTCAGCCTCGATAATTGCCATATCACTGCCAGGGAGTGGTTTGCCCTGCCAGGTCTGTACGCTATTATCAAGTGTGCCGTCCTGTTTTCTAGGAGGCCCGCCCCATCTAAGTCTCGCCTCAATCCAAAGTAGACAGTTTTCGGCGGTCTCTCTGTATTTAGGATCCGAAGGTGTCATCTCCTGCACAAGAGCCATTGAATACGCCCCAAGTGCGTGCCTGACCATATTGTACTCATTGTTTTCAACATCTTTTACTGGAAAATATCTGTAGATCATTCTGTGATCAGTGTAGTTTTTGCTGTTATTTGATAGCCAGTCACCAAACCCCTTAAGTGACTTAAGAAGTGACTTTTTGTTAATATCTTTTGGATTTGTGACATTGACAAGACTTCGGTATAAATCCTCAATTTCACCTTGAGGGTTTTTTTGTCTGAAGTGAACTGTTCGAAATCTCCATAGGGGAGTGGCGGTGTCAAGCCACGCATCATGATTTTCGTAGCCGGTTTTTTCCATGAGATGCCCCATGAGTCCGGACAGGGTTCGCAGGTTTTCAGTTACAGAATACCAGGGAGGCTGAATAAATGATCTTTTTCCAAGTTTGGACTCTTGTCCGTAAATCCCCGGTTCAAAAATACGCCACATAAAAATACGGTCTTTTGGGCCGGCATAGAGTCCTCTGTCATAGCAGATTTCAAATTCTAGAGATATTTTGTCATTTAAGGCCGTTTGGAGAGAACCGTATTTTTTGTCAAATTCTCTTTTGTTAAAATATTTTTTTACTCGTGCCGCAAGAGAGATTGCTCCGTGCAAAAGGGTGTCGCTGTCAATGGTATGATAAGAGAGATGTCTGCTGTGATAAGGGCGTACGGTTAATATGAGTCTCCAGTTTCCCTTTTGGGTTAATAGTGGCGAAAGCTGTTCTGTTTTTTTAACTGATGCACCGGCGTTGGTTCTTACAATTGCGATAAGATCCTCTTTATCTTTAACAGTGAGCTGTGGAGCCTTGTGGCCAAATTTGTACACAAAAAAATCACTGCACATAAATTCCGCCCCTAGATCATCGGATGGGTTTGCAAGTGCAAGTCTGTTTTTAACGCTTCTTTTAGGAAGAGGATTACGCTCTACTATCTTTGGATTGACTACAACGGCTTTTATTGAATTCTTAATCAATAGAGATTCAAAAGCCTCAACGTTGTCTGATTCAAGTGCTGCAGCGGCACCTTCAATATCTTCTGGAAAAAGCTTTGTTGTACCTTTTGCTTTAAGGTTGTCAAAATAACTTCCATTAGCAGTAGCTGTACCTTTAGAAATTGATGGAGAAGTTGATGAAGAGCCTATAAAAAGTGTTTTCCCGAGATCTTCAAGAGCCTGCTCTTTAGACATAATTTTAAAATCAGCTTCATTTAATTCTTCATCATCAGAGTCGTTGTTATTATTATTTCCGCCCCTGTGGATTAATGCATTGACAGTTATTATCATAAGAACAACGAGAACCGCCAGAAGTGTCAGACTGGGCTTGCCGCTATGCTTTTTTACTCCGTCATCAGAATTTTTTACAGAAGATTTGACTGGGGCTTTTTCTGACGTTTTTTCTGTAATATTAATGGGGTTCTTTTTTGAATTTTTATTTTTACTGCTATTTTTTTTACTCATTTTAATTCCATATGATTATTAGCTGACAAATATTCTTGCGATGTCCATTATTACAGCCCATACCATGAGCATGAGAATCATTACGGCACCAGCAAGCATAATCTTCTCCTGAATTTTTGCGGAAAGCCGTCGCCTCATTATTATTTCACCTGCAACAAGCACAAGCCTTCCCCCGTCGAGAACCGGTATTGGAAGCAGCAGGTTCATGAGGCCGAGATTTAGACTTATAAAACCCATGAAACTGATAAATGATGAGATTCCTTCGCTGCCAACCTGTGCTGCCGCATGGGCGATGCCAATTGGGCCACTGAAAGATTTTGGTGAGATGTTTCCGGTTAATACGGATTTTAAAACATCAATAATAATCTTTGACCAGAAAAGAGTCTGTACAACAGCCATATGTGCTGAATAGATAAAAGGTGCGGGATTTTTAACCGCATCTGGTACTACTCCAAACCACTTGTCAGTAAAAGGTCTAAGGTAGAAGCCCGTTTCAATTCTGTTGTCCGCAAGCCCAAGATCTCTTTTTGTTCCTGCAAGAATATAATCAGCTTTATAATCAACAGTAATTTTTTTATCCTCTCTCAATATAGTCAGTTTATGAGAAGACGTATCACCTGATTTTGGTGAAACATTGCTGATTACAGACAGTATCCAGTAGGAAGAGCCTGTTTTTCCATCAACTGCAAGGAGGCGGTCACCCTTTTTAAGACCTGCGTTAAAGGCAGGTCCTTTTGAGTCAACATGCAATATGAAATCAGAATTATCAGTAATACCCAGATCTTTAGAGCTGTTGAAATTTTCAGGTACTAAAAGTTTAACTTTTTTAATGGTGGTTTGAAAAAGTTCGGGCTGTTTGTTGAGTTCTATTGATTCTGCCTCAAGTGAGTTTGGAAATAGTTTTTTTGACAGGTTATCTTTAAGAGGATTTGCAGTTAAAAGAACCTCTTTACCCCTGTTTTTTTTAAGCTCTTTTTCGATTTGTATGAGCTTTGAAACTTTTTTGCCGTTTACAGTTA
>JAFGVO010000221.1 GCA_016937935.1 Deltaproteobacteria bacterium
ATACTGTAGGGCGCTAAATTAAAAAGAGCTCTCACAATTTGGTCAATAAGCTGTACAATTTAATCAAAAATTTCAAAACTGACCTGTTTTTAAATTAGTAACGTAATTTATCAGATACCTGAATCACTTACCCACCCTAAGTGAGTAGCTTGAAATCATTGAATAAATCTTATTTTATTTTTTGGAAGAGAAGTTTTAAAATTGAATCGGTTGATTCATCAATTGAGAGCTTGTCTGTCTCAACCTTAATTTCAGGGTTTACAGGGATGTCATAATCTGCAGATACTCCGGTGAAGTTGGGAATGTCACCTTTTTGTGCTCTTGTGTATAAATTATCACCGTCTCTTTTAATGCACTCTTCAATAGGAGCACTTACAAAAACTTCTAAAAATCTATCTTCATCAACTAGAGATCTGGCAAAATCACGCATCTCTTTTCTTGGGGAAATCATAGAGCATATAACAACATTACCTGCATCACAAAGCAGAGCGGCAAGCTGAGAGACTCTCCTGACATTTTCTCTTCTGTCTTTTTCACTAAAACCCAAATCGCCGCAAAGTCCCTGTCTTAAGCTGTCACCATCAAGGTTGATAACATTTATATTCTGTTCAAAGAGTTTTTTAGACAATTCCTGAGCCAACGTGGTTTTTCCTGCTTTAACAAGCCCTGTCATCCAGACCACATATCCCTTATGTCCGTTTCTCTCTTCTCTTTTTTCCCGTGGGATAATTGCGTTTTTAGTTACAATATTAAGAGAAGAACCTTTAAACATAAGGTCATCTTTTGATTTTTCAGTTTTTGAAGAGGCGTATCTTATCATCCCTGCTGCAACTGTAAGATTTGATGCTGGATCAATTAAAACAAAACTCCCGGTTTCACGATTGTTTTTATATGGATCTACAAAAAGAGGCATGGCTGTCTCAATTACAACTCTTCCTATTTCATTTAATGAAAGAGTTTGCGCCTCCTCTTTGCGGTGAAGAGTATTAATATCCAGAAGATATCTTAAATCCCTGATATAACCCTGAACAATACGTGTTGTATGCTGTACAAGATAATGAGTATTTGGATCCATATCTTTTCTGTCATCCATCCAGCACAACGTTGCTTCAAACTGGTTATCAATCCTAGGAAGATTATTTTTACGGACAATCATTTCACCGCGGCTGATATCAATCTCATCCTCAAGTGTCAGAGTTACGCACTCCCCGGCTCTCGCACTTTCAAGATTTCCGTCAAAGGTCACAATCTCTTTTATCTTTGAGGTTTTTCTTGATGGAAGCGCCATTATCTCTTCACCGGGCTTAATTGAACCAGAGGCGATTCTTCCAGAAAATCCTCTGAAATTTAAATTAGGGCGTAAAACATATTGAACAGGAAACCTGAAATCAATCATATTTTTATCAGATGCAATCACAACATTTTCAAGATGGTGTAATACAGTTGAACCTTTATACCAAGGGGTTTTATCAGATTTATCAACAACGTTATCCCCGTCAAGAGCGGATATTGGTATAAATGTTATATCGTAAACATTAAGTTTTTCTGCAAACTCAGTAAAATCCTTAACAATTTTATTATAAATATCCTCACTGAAATCAACTAGATCCATCTTGTTTACACAGACCATCACATGGGGAATACCTAGCAGTGATGAAATAATTCCATGTCTTTTAGACTGAATAAGCACACCGGCTCTCGCATCGATAAGAATAATCGCTAAATCTGCAGTACTGGCACCTGTAACCATATTTCTTGTGTACTGTTCATGGCCCGGAGTATCAGCAATAATAAATTTTCGTTTAGGTGTTGCAAAATATCTGTAGGCAACATCAATTGTAATGCCCTGTTCACGCTCAGACCTCAAACCGTCAGTCAGGAGAGCGAGATTGATGCCCTCCTCACCCCTTAGTTTGCTTGAAACTTCAAGCTGATCCATCTGATCCTGAAAAATGGCTTTAGAGTCATGAAGAAGTCTGCCGATAAGTGTACTTTTGCCGTCATCAACACTGCCCGCAGTGGTAAATCTTAAAAGCTCTTTATTAAGGTACTCTTCAACATTGTATTCATCTTGTTTTATATTTGTCATAATTAAAAATAACCCTGTTTTTTACGATCTTCCATTGCCGCTTCAGTGCGCTTGTCATCAGCCCTTGTACCTCTTTCGGTGGTTCTTGTGGCTGCAATCTCCATAATAATATCCATAAGTGACTCGGCAGGTGATTCAACTGCTCCGGTACATGTAAGATCTCCAATTGTTCTAAAACGAACTACCCGCTCCTCAACAATCTCATTCTCACGTCTTTCCATAATAGGAGATGCGTCATATAAAACTCCATCTCTCTCAAAAACTTTACGCTTGTGGCTGAAATAGAGTGAGGGCATTGAAATTTTTTCAATATCAATATACTGCCATACATCAAGCTCGGTCCAGTTGCTTATGGGAAATACTCTAAAGTGTTCCCCCGGTTTTTTCTGACCATTAAAAAGATTCCACAATTCGGGACGCTGATTTTTGGGATCCCACTGTCCAAAACTGTTTCTAAAAGAGAAAAACCTCTCTTTAGCTCTGGCCTTCTCTTCATCTCTGCGTGCACCACCTAAAGCAGCATCAAATTTAAACTCATTGATTGCATCTAAAAGTGTCACAGTCTGAAGAGAGTTACGACTTGCACCAATTCCTGTCTCCTCGGTAACTCTTCCCGCATCAATTGAAGCCTGAACAGTCTTTACAATCAGATTTGCTCCAATCTCTTTTAAATATCTGTCTCGATATTCAATGGTTTCAGGAAAGTTATGCCCTGTATCAATGTGCATTAAAGGAAATGGAATTTTACCCGGGAAAAATGCTTTTCTCGCAAGGTGAGCCATACATATGGAATCTTTCCCGCCCGAAAAAAGAAGAACCGGACGCTCTGCCTGTGCTGCAACCTCTCTAATTATAAAGATTGCCTCGGCTTCAAGCTGTTTTAAATGATTCATATTATCTATCCTATTTAAATTATTATAAAAATTTCGTTTTCAAATTTCTATTTATTAAAATGTCGTAAAAGACCCAAAGTAAACTGAAAACCTACATATCACGCTATGATTAATAAGTACAGTCATGAGCATTTTTCCCTTTCAGCTTTTTTAAATGACCAGAATATTGTCCCATTTCCACCCTTTTTCACCCTCAAAATGCACAAAGATATAAACAATCGTTACCTCTTCTTAAAGGAGACTCAATGAACCAAAAATTTTTACTTTCCATCCTTTTTCTAATCTTCGTTTTTACAGGCTGTAAGAGTGATCCTTCAAATTCAGATCAGAATTCAACAAATACAAATTCAACTGATACTTACTCAACTGATAGTAACTCCGGCAACCATTCTGATACGAATGATATTATTTATTACGATAGTGATTCAAATATCATTACAGGTACTGACTCCGGCAGCATCAACACTTTGCAGCCACTTCGTATCGAGGCCGAATGCGGGTTTGGTGCTGACAAAGGAGATTGTGACGGTAAAGTTGACGGTACCAATTCTAATCTTCCGGGGCAGGACGGTGCTGACACTATTCCCCTCCTTAAAGAGGGGGAGCTTGTTGTTGGGTACTTTTACGCCGGTTCATGGCTGGCATTTCCTGACATTGATTTGACGGGTTACACTACTGTTACAGCATCTGTCGCAAGTGCCCAGACAGGCGGTTCTTTTGAGATTCGCCTTGACGCCCCTGACGGAGAACTGGTTGCCACTATTGAAGTTCCAAACACAGGAAGCTGGGAAACCTTTGAATCTGCAGAGGCTGACCTTTCATCTGTTACAGGAATTCATACAGTTTATCTC
>JAFGVO010000222.1 GCA_016937935.1 Deltaproteobacteria bacterium
CTCTATTATCATCTCTATTTGTTCTGCCTGCAATGTATGTTGTGAATGATAAAATAGCGACCCGGAAAAACACAGAGAAGACTGCTAAAACGCCAGGTCTTGATTTGCCAATTCTTGAAAAAACAGGAAATGCAATGAAAAAGAGGAGTGTTTCAATAGCTGTACTGGCAGTTTTTACACTTTTGACAGGCTTTTTTGTATACACCTCAATGCATGCGGAATTTGAAGCTGATATGTTAAAAATTGAACCCGCAGACATGCCTTCAGTTTTAACCCATCATGAAATATTACAAAACTTTGAGATAAACCCGGATTTTGCGATGGTTACTACAGACACTTTTAATAAATCCAGAAAAATTTCTGACCGGCTTAAAAATAACAGACTTGTTGGAATGGTTGACTCAATAACACAATATCTTCCATCGACTGATGAACAGAAAAAAAGAAAACCTCTTATTGAGAAGATTAGACAAAATGCAGAGCGTTATCTGGATATGAATATTCAAGGAGGAATGCCTACCGGGGCAATTGCTGATATACCCGAATATCTTACAAAAAGCAGTGTCAGTAATGATGAGTTGAATCTTTTTATTGATGAACTGGACAGACTGCAGATGAATGTTGAAGAGATTGGTCAGATAGCATTTATGGGTATGCAGAACCGCCTTAGGCGTTACTGCGACAAACTAACGGGAGGAAAAGACAAATCAAAATCAGAAATTCTGGCATTAAAAAAAGAGTTTAAGAACAACTCTGAAATTAGAGAATCTATTGCTGAATGGCAACAGAATTATATCCCTTTTCTTGCGCAGAATCTTGTTGATATGTCGGATACAGAAACCATAACAGTTAAAACACTCCCAAAAAATATTATCGATCAATACATGAACAAAAACGGGGATAATCTTGTAACAATTTATGCCGCTGTAGATCTGTGGAACGGCAATAAAATGAAACTGTTTCAGAAGGCAACAAGTGCGGTATCAAAAAACGTTACAGGTACAGTCATTTTAATGGACAGGCTTATTACTCTTATAGGCTCAAAGGGACTGGAAGCCACACTGTTTTCTCTGTTAGCGGTTTTTATTATTCTGTTAATTGATTTTAAAAATCTCTGGCAGGCTCTTTTTGCTACTGTCCCCCTTATTGTAGGATTCATATGGATGATTGGCATCTTTGTATTTTTAGGATTTAAATTTGATGTTGCAAATGTCACTGCAATTCCCCTGATTCTTGGAATCGGAATTGATGATGCTGTTCACATTATGCATGGAATAAAACGTGAAGGAGTTAACAGGCTGGGACTTATTTACAAACAGACGGGACGAGCACTTATATTAACATCAATTACTACGGGTGTGGCATTTGGTTCAATCGCTTTTGCACATCACAGAGGTCTTGCAGGTATGGGAATCCTTTTATTCATAGGAGTTATAAGCTGCCTGCTGGCCTCACTTTTTGTTTTGCCGGCAATTATAAGTCTCTTTTTTAATAAAAGAGTTAACAAAGCGGAGGAGTAATATCATGAAAAAAACCATATTTAAAACGGGTCGTTTATTAACTGTTTTGCTGACACTGCTTATTTCCTGTTTTGCCTTGGGGGACGGAGTGTCTGTTAAAGATATTCTGCAAAAAGTTGATGATGGAGGATATTCTAAAAGTTCAAAGATATATATGACACAGACTGTAATAACTCCATCTGGAGACAAGAGAGAATTTAAAATGGTGGCCTACTCAAAAAATGGCAACCAGCAGGCATTGACTCAATATCTTGCACCACAGCAGGTTGCAGGAATGAAAATTCTCACATTAAATGATGGTGATGATATCTGGTCATATTTTCCACGGACCAACAGAACACGAAAAATTGCCTCATCTGCACGAAACAGAAAGGTGCAGGGCTCTGATTTTACCTACGAGGACATGGCCCAGGGAAAAATGGTAAAAGCATGGACCGGAACTATGAAAGGGAGTGAGAAATTAAATAATAACGAGTGTTATAAACTGGAACTGACTCCAACTTCTGCAGGCCCCAGGAGTTATAAAAAAGCTGAGATGTTTGTTGATAAAAAGAATTTCATCATACACAAGGCAATATATTTTGACTCTTATGGTGAAAAATTTAAAGAGCTTGTTTTTGATGATTATAAAAAAGTATCAGGGGTATGGGTTCCCTATAAATATATTATGACCAATTTACAGGACGGAGGAAAAACAGTTGTAACTGTTGCAAATGCAGAGATTAATATTAACCTTGAAAACTCCCTTTTTTCTGAATCATCACTGGGCAGTTAAAAATGACTATTATAATTAAATTATCAGTTTTTATTTTAATTTTTTTACCCGGTTTTAAAAGTTACGCCCGGAATGATGATGATGACGAATTTGATGTAAACGCATTTATTAATGGAAATGACAATTCCTCTGAAAAAAATATCAGTGCTGAAAGCAGTGAGAATAAACCTGACAATTTACAAAACAGTTCGAACAGTATTAAGCTTCACGGTATATTTGAAAATCAGTTAAACCTTATGTTGTTAAATGCCAAAAACAGCTCTACACATACGGCAATATATGACTATGTGCAGCTGCGTGTTGATCTTGATGCATCCCTCAAAGGAGATATTGAGATAAAGGCTGATGGTGTTGCGAGGCTTTTTGCCGGTGACACACAGCTTCCAATTGGAGAGGTTATTCCACAAAAAACCATAGATGCCCTTTTACAAAAAGATCCCAGGTTTTCAATGTTAACAGACCAGAACTACAACCTGGAAAATGATTACTATCTGGATAATGCATACATTAAAATTCCCGCGGGTGATGTACTGTTTACATTTGGTAAACAGCCAACGGGTCAGGGAGCGGGATATGTCTGGAACCCCACTGATATATTTACTAAAAAAGATCTTCTTGATCCAACCTATCAGCAAAAAGGTGAAATAGCAGGAAGAGTGATGATTCCGTTTGGAAAACCTGCATCACTTGAGATGATGGCAGTGCCTGATGGCCGTTTTAAACAGTGGTCCGCAGGTGGCAGACTGAATTTAAGACTTGGACGAATCTCTTTAGGGGCAGTGAGTTACACAGGAAATATGACATCAGGTGATTTTGAAAACTCTATGGACTCTATCATTAAAGCCGTCTCAAACGGTCAGAACCCGGAAGACGGGATAATTAAAAAAAGCGGCAACCGGGTAATGACCGGTGTAGAAATTGTCGCAGATATAAAAGGGGTGAGGTTATGGGCAGAAGGTGGATATAATTTTGCAAAAAAACATAAAGACTGGTGGGAGCTTACTGGAGGCGGAGAGTACTTTTTTCCTTTTGAGACACACATTATGGTGGAGTATTTTCATTTCGGCATGGGACCGGTCCAGCATAACGGTTATTACTCATACAACGACTGGATGGGAGTAATGAACGGAGATCTTAAAATGCTGGGGCGTGATTTTCTTTTTGAGAGTATTGATCATCCAATTGGTGATTTCTGGACTTTGGGACTCTCTTCTTTTCAGTCATTTACAGACAACTCCGCAATAGTTACAGGAGACATCCACTGGAATTTTGCTGAAAATGCAGATTTATGGCTGATGATAGCAGGAGCAATAGGAGAAAAAAGCGATTTTTTTTCATCATCAAAAGGCCAAAGCTGGCTTAGACTTCAACTGTTTTTTTAATTAGATAAAAATCAGCGAGACATGCCTGATTTGGCAGAAATAGCAGAGGGACAGGAAACCTCTTTATATTTAATATAGGGACTATCGGCAACTTCAAACCACTCAACAAACCATTTACACCCTGCCAGGAGATCACCTCGTCCTGATGCCCCAAAAATTGAATTGCATTTTTGCATAACACAGTCTTGCAAAACAGAGGTTAATGCACTTGATCCATATGTATCCTTGCAGGTTTTTAAAAAGCCCCCATAAGTTGCGCCAAGAGCACTGGTTGCAACATTCCACTGATTAGAGCATGCGTCAAATGCTCCAACTCCACCACCTGGAATCTGAATATCAAACTGTCCGCCCGCTACATCGTAACCGGTATTTATGGCTTGAACAATCATGGTTTTCTGGGATATTGGAAAATAAAGCTGGTAACATTTTCCGCAAATATCACCAGTAACAGGAACCGCGGCATAACCATAAGAGAGCTTGTTTCCTACCGCCCATGGTACAAGGTTCCAGCACGAATACCCATCACCGCCGTTACAGGCACTCATAATTCCATCATTTATTCCCTGGCTGACATTACTTTTCGAACAGCTTGGTGTTCCATTGCCAACCCAGAAATTAGAAGTCCAGCTGCAATGAAGCTTGCAGCAATCCCAATATCTGGTTGCTTTGCCAGTTGCCCCGTCTGTAATAGGTGGTGGTGGTGCTATCCCCCAGTCACTGTCAATATCTGAATCTGTGTCGGTATCTGTGTCGGTATCTGTATCTGTGTCGGTATCTGTATCTGTGTCGGTATCTGTATCCGTGTCAGTATCTGTGTCGGTATCTGTATCTGTGTCAGTATCTGTATCAGTATCTGTATCTGTGTAAATATCAGTGCCGGTATAGGAAGTATCAGTATAATCACCTATTGAATCATCAACAATATTGGCGGTATCTATTCCACCATAAGAGGGAATATCTGAGCTGCAGCCAAAAATTATAACCAAAGTAAAAATAAGCGGTATCTGTTTAATCATGATAATATCTCCCTTAAAGAAAATTAGTTCTCCAACTTATTTATACCACTCTTTAACAAATATTAAATTTCCATCTTCGCTGTAATACATGTCTATTTTAACTCTTTATTTCACAAAAAAGAGACAATTACACAAATACTTAAATTGCAATACTTCTTTCAACATTATACCCTAACGGATTACCGCCTTCACACCAATGACTGATTAGGTTATCTCCAATGACTATAGGGGAAAAAAATTATCTTTTTACTACAAATGCAAAGTTGGAGGTTGCTGATCCGCCGAGGTTTTAAATTTTGACATACTAAAAAAGGCTTGAATATTAAAGTCTGTGTTTAAAATTTAAGCCTGTTTTCCATTGACTATTTTAAAAAAAATTTTGCCAAATATTCTAATGATGTTTGTGGCCGGTTGATTTCTGGCCAGAGGATTTGTTAATGTTAATAGAAGAGCAGGATAAAATAAAATACAAAAAGCATATTTAATATTTTTAATCAGAAAATTTATAAAATCAGGGCATTAAAAATTTATCATAACTTTTTTTATTTACTACACTAAATTCATGATTTGGATATGCCTCAGAAAATGTTTTTGATAGAGCGGACTTTTTCAAAGAGTTCCATTTAAACTCATAAGCATAAAGTCTTTCATTGTTTTCTTCTATATAATCAATTTCCTGCCTTTGGGTTGTTCTCCAGAAAAATGTATTTGCATAAATAGAATTATTTAGGAGATATTTCTTACGTTCACTTACAAGATAATTTTCAAACAGAGCTCCAATATCACTTCGAAAGGTAATATGATTAAAATTACCAATTACAGCATTTCTTATTCCATTATCGTAGAAATA
>JAFGVO010000223.1 GCA_016937935.1 Deltaproteobacteria bacterium
CCAAAGGGATCATCTGAAGGGGTCGGAAGATCCGCTCCTCCAAAGGGATCATCTGAAGGGGTCGGAAGATCCGCTCCTCCAAAGGGGTCATCTGAAGGGGTCGGAAGATCCGCTCCTCCAAACATATCACCCCAGTCATCTTCACCTCCCGAAGAATTAACCGGATGAGGAATATCAGGTAAATCCGGGGAGTCTAATTCGGTTAAATTCCCTAAAGTCGGAGACATATCAGGTATTGTTCCTCGAAATGCATCACCTTTTTCACTTACAACACCCTGTTTTGAAACCTTGAACGAGTTTCCGCACTTCGGGCATCGCATTTTCTGTCCAGCATCAGGAATTCTATTTTCATCTAAAGTATATTGATTACTACAACCGGGACAATTTACATTCATATTTGCGCCTCCAGGAGCATTAATTGTTATTAATGGCCTTTTAGTATAACGATTTACTATACTAGCAGCTCTATTAAAACTCAAGGTTATCGGGATGGCTGATTGCAATAAAATAGCATTTAAGCTCATTATTTAAGCAGGTTTTAAACATTTTAACAGAAAAACTTCAACCTTGCATAAGTTGTATAATGTTTAAATGTGAGATAAAAATGCTTCATTTTAAAAAAAAACATGAAATTTAATTAATAGTAGTGTACAATCTATTGCCTATACAGAAAATTGCTGTATAGTATCGGCGCATTTTTTTCAAAGCGGGGGCAGATAATCAAAGAGGTGTTAATATTATGAAAAGATTAGATGAAACTTTAGATATTCGCGAAATTTCTCTACACAGAAAAGATGAATGTAAATTCTATGACAAGTGTTTAAATGAAGCGTCAGCAAAAAGATGGCGTTCTTTCTCATGCCTTGACTGTCGTGAATTCGAGAAAAAAGATCAGGCAGCTCCCCGTCTCCGTAAAGCCAGCAATCTTGTCTGGTAATTTTTAAAATGTCATACTCCAGATTTTTCTTTTTAGGCATTGAACTTAACAGTGATCTTAGAACCCATCTGGATAATTGTGCACCTTCAAATAAACTGTTTATCGAAAACCCGGAATATCTGGAGCAGATTTCCATTGAAGATTCACAATATATTGGTCGCAGATTAAATGAATTTGTATCTATTAGTGAAATTGAAGACTGCTCTAAAAATGTAAGAAGTCTCCTTTTAAGAATAGCTCCGGGCTTTAAAATCTCAACTGATAATATTATTATCAAGTCTGTTCAGGAAGAAATTTCCAATGTTCCGGTTGAACAGGAATACTGATTTTATAAAATCATGAGCAGCAGCAATATGAAGCCCTCAGAAAAACTAAGTTTAATACTTGGACAAAAACTCGGTGAGAGCCGAATAATTGATGACCCTGATATTTTAGATCAATATTCAAAAGACAAATCCCATTGCCTTCCTTCAATGCCCGATCTCGGGATTCGTGTTAAAACCGAAGATGAAATAAAAACTGTAATTAATGAAGCTGTGAAACTTGATGTTCCAATAGTGGCCCGAGGTGCGGGAACCGGAAAATCCGGAGGGGCAATACCTGTTTCAGGCGGCATTATTATTGACACTTCCACCATGACCGATATTCTTAAAATTGACAGGGATAATCTCATTGCTGTTGTAGAACCGGGTATTATCACAGGAGAATTTCAAAAAGCAGTAGAAGCGGAAGGTCTATTCTATCCTCCGGATCCAAACAGTCTTGAAACCTGTACCATTGGCGGAAATCTTGCTCACAATGCGGGAGGGCCAAGAGCTTTTAAATATGGAGTTACTACAAATTATGTTTTAGGAACCAGAACTGTCCTCCCCAATGGAGAAGTTATTAAAACAGGAAAAATAACTGTAAAAGGTGTAACCGGATACGACATCACATCTCTCCTTGTTGGTTCTGAGGGAACACTTGGAATATTTTCAGCTGCAACTTTACGTCTTATAAGAAAGCCCATAGAAATTTCAACACTTTTAATTCTTATGCCCGATGAACAGAGTGCCGGCATTGCAATTTCAAAAATTGTTGCCGCAGGTCTTGTTCCAAGAGTTTTAGAATTTATGGACTCCTCAGTTACAAAAGTTCTCGCATCAAAAGGGATTAATGGAATTAAAAGTAACACAGGGTCGATTATTCTTGCTGAAGTGGACGGAACCGATGAAGATTTTGTTGAGCAGGATGTTTTAAGGCTGGGTGAAATTTGCGATAATGCCGGGGCCATAGACATTTTAATGGCTCGTCATGGATCTGAAAGAGAAAAACTATGGGCAGCAAGAAGACTAATGTCTGATGCCATGGCCGAAACTGCGAAATTCAAAATTTCAGAAGATATTGTAGTTCCCAGATCGGAAATATCAAAACTTTTAAAAGGACTTAAAGACCTCTCAAAGCAGTATGGAGTTAATGTTGCATCATACGGACATGCGGGTGATGGAAATTTTCATGTAAACGTATTGTGGAATGAAGAAGATTTTAAACCTGAAAAAATTATTGGAGATATTTTTAATCTTACCCTTCAGCTCGGTGGAACAATAACAGGCGAGCACGGAGTGGGAATCTCAAAACAGGCCTACATAACAAGAGAACAGAGCCCGGCACTTATCGCTATCCAAAAAGAACTTAAAAAAACTTTTGATCCCAAAAATCTAATGAACCCGGGAAAAATTTTTCCTTAATAAATCAATTACGACATTTTTTAAATTATGAAAAGTTGCCAGGTGAAGATACTAGCCAAGGGTGACTTCTACTTTGTGATCGCCGGACTCGAAAACAGGGACTACATTGCCTTCGACAGGTTTGCCGTCAACAACCATTTTTACAACCCCTTTACTTACGTGATCAGGGTTTTTCACTTCAATATTATAGAGGGCTCCTCTAAATTTACGGGTTACTTTAAAACCATCCCATTTTTTAGGAATTGAAGGATCAATGATCAGACCGGACATTGAAGGACGAACACCAAGAATCCACTGGGTTCCGGCAACATATGTCCAGGAGCTTGTACCGGAAAGCCACGCATTACGGCCAAGACCAAACTGAGGGTGTTCATCACCAAGAATGTTTTGAGGATAGCAATATGGCTCTGACTCAAATATATCAAGTGTATCGTTTTTAGAGGCCGGATTAATCTGATTATAATATTCAAAAGCCCTGTCCCCGTTTCCAACCATTGCTTCAGCAATCATCACCCATGGATTTGAGTGTAAAAAGATTCCGCCATTCTCTTTTGCTCCAGGGGGATATGTTGTAACTCCGCCCATATTTGGATCATAGCCGTTATATCCTGGATAACTCAGCTTGATTCCATTTGCGGTATTCAATTTTTCATTAACAGACTGGAGTGCCTGTTTAGCTCGCTCAGGGGTTGCAAACCCGGAAATAACAGGCCATGATTGACCATTCGTATAAATCTGACCTTTCTCATTATCCTTGGAACCAATGGGGGAGCCATCAGCTTTAAAATATCTCACATACCACTCCCCATCCCATCCATACTTATTAAACGCTGTAGCAAGTTCATCATAATATTTTTCAAATTTTGCAGCATCTTCATCACGTCCTGTAGCCCTGCAAAGATCAAGCAGCTCCACAATTGCCTTTCCAAAAAGATTGGCAACCATCATTGATTCTGCACCTTTTTGAAGATTTACAGTATCATTCCAGTCAGCAAAACCAAGATGGGGAAGGCCGTGCTGACCTCTGTCATTCCAGGTAAACTCAATGGCTCTTACCATGTGTTCCCAGACAGAGCCCTCTTCGAGAGGGTTCCCCTTTTTATCTTTTTCATAAAAGGGTATTACCTTATTTAAAAAATCAGTATTCCCGGTCTCTTTGACATACTGGGCAACAGTCTGACAAATCCACAGATGATCATCTCCATAATAATCCGGAAGTTCAGGCTCTTCTCTTGAATCACCTTCATTTGCCTCCATGGTCAATGGAAAAAACTGATGCATGGCTGAACCATTTCTCTTCTGAACAGAGAGAAGTTTTTCGGCAAAGACCCTTCCCTCCTCGGGCATATGAGAAATAGCACCTATAAGATCCTGGGACGAATCCCTGAACCCGATCCCCCTTGCGCCGTAGCCCAATTGATACAAAGACAGATATCTGCTCCAGTTTTTAGTGGTATGACACTGTCTTGGATTGTGCACATTAAGCATGGAATTCATTGCAGCATCAGGAGTATCTATCTGCATTGTTGTCAGATATTCATCCCAGAACGCGGCAAGTTCACTAAAAGCCGCATCAACATTGGCAAAATTTCTGAATTTTTCGATACCGGCTTCTGCAATTTTCAAATCTCGCTGCTGACCTAATTGTGTACAGGTCCGCTCTGTGGCACCAGGAGCTATAGCACCCAATTTGATCAAAAGAGCTGCAATATTATCACCTCTTAGACATTCGCTGTTTCCAAGGCTGCTTTCAAATAATGACAGGGGAGAACTCCATGAGCCATATTCATTATTTCCGAGGAATTTCTTTCTATCACCTTCAAATGAATCAACAGGTCTGTCAGCAGTTACATAATTGACTGCAGTAAATTTTTTCATAAATGCATATTGAGATATCACAATGTGACCGGATTCGTCTCTGTTTGCATTTACCTGCATTGTCTGA
Source organism: Deltaproteobacteria bacterium (assembly GCA_016937935.1). GTDB lineage: Bacteria > Myxococcota_A > Polyangia > JAAYKL01 > JAAYKL01 > JAFGVO01. The sequence goes on from JAFGVO010000223.1 coordinate 4,610, forward strand.
GGAACCCAGTCAGCATTAGTCAACTGTTTAAGTGCATCAAAATGGGTAAATTCATAAACAGGAATAACATCAATTTCCTGAGATTCCCCTGATATATTAGTAACTTTAATATCCTGAAGAAGAACCTGTTCATTTCTCGGAACAAAGACCTTTACCTCAACTCTCACACCCGCATATTCGGCTATCCAGGTACTGTAAGAGAGTCCGACTCTATGCTCAAAAAGATCAAGTTTTTTAAGTGTCGGTGTAAAAAACGGGGAAAAGACATTATAATTCCCCTGCTTGTCTTTAATCCTTACATATAAAGTACTGCCCTTGAAATCTGATTGAGGCATCTGTGCGATATATTTGGTAATTCTGTTAAGAGCAGGATCCCCTTTACAGATTAAAGAACCTCCGGTGTTGTCAATTATTCCGCCAAAATCCAGGGTACCAACGTAGTTTATCCATTTAATTGGTGTAAAAGGTGTTGTAAGTACATACTCTTTATGCGCATCGTCAAAATAACCGTAGTTCATCTGTTCTCCTAATTTTCAAGTTCATAAATCAACTATGCAATGTTCAAATGTTCATTTAATAAGACAGTTAAAAACTAAAAAATAAACCATATTTTATTTATCTAAAAAACTAATTATTTATAAGAAGCTTTCTTCGAAACGCATAATAAGTTATTTTTGATGTTTTTTCAAATGAGAATTAGACTTTTTAAGGATTTAGCCATGTTCCAGTTTGATGTTGTATTTAAATCTTATATTCAGGTATATGTATTGTGCTATGTTTGACACAAATGAATTTAAAAATAAAGTTGTTCTTGTTACGGGCGGGTCAAGAGGTATAGGAAGGGCTGTTGTTGAAAGTTTTGCATCTTTGGGAGCCAAAGTTGCATTTACCTATATTAAAAACAGCACAGAGGCTGCTGCCCTTGCTGATAAGTATACTGATGTTTTTCCCATACAGGCTGACAGCAGTGTAGAAGAAGATGTTGTGAATGCTGTTAAAACAGTTATTGCCAGATTTAAGGATATTGACATTCTGGTTTTAAATGCGGGCATTACAAAAGATAGAGTCTCCTGGAAACTCGAATCTTCAAATTTTGAAGATGTAATCGACGTAAATTTAAAAGGTCCTTTTTATTTTGCAAAAACAGTCGTCCCCTATTTAAGAGAAAAAGAAACTGGAAAAATAATAACTGTTTCATCAATAAACGGCATAAGAGGAAAAGCCGGGCAAACAGCCTATTCCGCATCAAAGGGAGGACTTATCGCATTTACACGGGCCCTCGCAAAAGAGCTTGGACCCAAAAATATCAATGTTAACAGTGTTGCTCCGGGCCTGATTTTAACAGATATGACTAAAGCGCTCCCAAAGGAAATTATTGATAAGGCCATTGATGAGTCTTCCCTCAAAAGAGTCGGAAAACCCGAAGATGTTGCAAATGCTGTACTCTTTTTAGCAAGTCACTTTGCATCTCATATTACCGGCCAGGTTTTGAATATTGATGGGGGACAACTGATTTAGGATAAAAATGAAAATTGAAAAAAATGAAAATGATATTGTTGTATTAAGCGCTGCCAGAACACCAATCGGAAAATTTGGAGGTACATTAAAAGATGTCAAAGCTTTTGAGCTTGGGGCAATTGCTATTGATGCTGCCATTAAAAAGGCGGGGATAGATAAAGATAATATTTCTGAAGTAATTTATGGTAATTGCCGTCAGGCAGGAAACGGTCCAAATCCCGCGCGGTCAGCCGCTCTTCTGGCTGAAATTCCCGAACATATTCCATCCTCCACGTTAAACATGGCATGCCCCTCAGGAATGAAAAGCATCATGCTCTCATCTGATGGAATTATGGCAGGTTCATCACAATTAAACATTGCCGGCGGTATGGACTCAATGTCAACAATTCCGCATCTGGTAAAAGGATTGCGGTTTAATACTCTTAAAATGGGTGATTTAAAAATTGAAGACGGCTGGAAAGATGCAACTGATCCTATTGCTCAGACAACAATGGGAACCAGTGCAGAGCTTCTTGCAGATAAATTTAATATTTCAAGGGAAACCCAGGATGAGTTTGCGGCACTAAGCCACAAAAGAGCTGTTCAGGCCATTAATGAAGGGCTTTTCAAGGATGAAATTGCCCCGATTAAACTATCCCCGGCCTTTGATCATGGATGGGTTGAACTTGTAAATGACGAAACACCAAGAGATAATACATCAGTTGAAAAACTTTTATCACTTAAGCCGGTTTTTAAAAAAGAGGGTTCGGTAACCGCCGGTAACAGCTCTGCAATGTCAGACGGAGCATGCGCACTATTAATAAGCTCCAGAAAAAATGCAGCCAATATGAATGTGCTGCCATTCTTTAAAATAGTTTCATACGCGCAATTTGCTGTTAATGGAAAAATAATGGGTGAAGGACCCGCATACTCTATTCCTCTCGTTTTAAAAAAAGCAGGACTTACCATGAAAGACATTGATCTATTTGAAATCAACGAAGCTTTTGCGTCCCAGATTATTGCCAATACAGAAGTTCTTAAAATTGACATGGACAGGCTTAACATAAGAGGAGGAGCCATTGCTCTTGGTCATCCAACCGGAGTTTCCGGTGCAAGAATTGTCACCACACTGGCTTATACTTTAACGCATATGAAAAAAGAGTTCGGGCTGGCTGCAATCTGCGGTGCAGGTGGAGTAACAACTTCCATGATTATAAAACTTGAAAATTAATTTTGATTTCTGCAAAAGAACCACTATTTAAAAGAATTATTTTTAATTCTGATTAGGTATCGTTGATAGGCATAAAAACAAAATATGATTAGCAATTCAGTTCAAAAGTGATCTTTGAAACATTCGAAGAATTACTTGTAAACAGACGGCACATAGTCATGTGAAACAGCAGTTAGGTTTCACATGAC
>JAFGVO010000224.1 GCA_016937935.1 Deltaproteobacteria bacterium
ATATTTAAAGTCTGTTGTGAGGAATCTTTTTATATTCTGAACTTTTTCATAATTGTCTGATGTGTTTCCTGCAACTTTTTTTGCCAGGGGCAGGACTCTCTCTTTTAATTTTTTTGGAAGGTTTGTATCCTGATATTCGGGGTTTGAAATTTTGAATCTGTAATTTTTACCAGGTTTAAACCATACATGTTCATCTCGATTTCCTGCGGAAGGCCTGACTATTCCATAAGGAGATATTTCTGATGTGGGTGATTCCGTATAAATCTCAGAGGCATTCAGGGGAAAAAAGTATCTCTTTTTATCACCACCGCTGATTCTTATTTCAATTAGATCTGTTGAGGGTTTTTCAAGTTTAGTGTCTAACTCCACAGAGGGTTTTGCATTAGATATTGACCATAAGCCGTTGTAGTAACCGTTGTAGACAATACCCCTGAGCTGCTGTATCTGAGCGGGTTTTGTAAAAATACGCATAACAATCTCGTTTGACTGCATCATATTTTTTATTGATCCTAATTTGATAACATTTGAAAATCCCGAGCGTTCTATCCATATGTTGTTATAATATCGCTCCATCATTTTCTGGTACATGAGGGGGAGTGTAAAACTTATGAGTGCGGCAACTGCCAGTGAGAAGATAATTCCGGAAATAATGATTTTTAATCTTCGACTGCTCATTGAAGAAAAGTCCGGCTGGAGGCCGTTGCTTTTACCGTGTCCATAAAAAAGCAGGAGGACTCCTGTTACTGACATAATACCAAAAGCCGGGGAGAGGTGGGCTGCTCCGCTGAAAAGCCATGCAAATAAAATAAAAGAGGATGTTCCTGTGTGGGAGCCTCCCGGATTTTTAAGATAGAGTCTGAATGCACAATAGCCTGTAAAAAATACAATTACAGTCTGGGCAATGGTGCTTAAATAGCCCGGGACAACATGGTTTTCGGGCTCGTTTATAACAAAAAAATAGGTGTATGAGATTGCAGCTGTGACTAGTGCTCCGATGATTTGTCCAATTGTATCAACCCTGCCCGGTTTAACAAAAACAGAAATTAGAATAAATAGTGCAAGAAAAACAGACGGCCAAATATCTTTACTGTGTAAAAAGAGGGAGAGAACAAGAAGAGAGAGAGTCGGGACAAAGAAGATTGAGCTGTTTTTATTCAAAGTATCAACCCCGTTTTCTTTTTAATATCGTCGATTGTGACTGTTTTAAAATCTTTTACATAAGGGTTAGCACTGTTTTTATGTGACTTTTGAGTAATGAGTATATTTTTAACAGGAACATTAGATGCCTTGAATCTGTTAATTACAGCTCTATTGAGTTCATCTGCTTTTGTGCAAATAAAAATGACTGCACTTAGAGATTCTGCTGTTGAGGTAATCATCATTTCTGTTTGTTTGTAATAGTCTTCTTCCAATTTGTTTGAATCTGCCTTGACCATTGCAAAGAAATCAAGACCGCTCTCAAGAGATCCGGTATGTCTGCCAACTGTCACGGTGCGTTTTCCCATTTCATGACAGGTCATGAGATCTGCAAGGGCATCTTTTTTAATAAAATAATCCATACATCCTGCTGCAACTGATATTGCATTTTCAAACAGTTCTTCATCCAAATTATTTTTGCTTATGTGAGTATCAATTACTATTCCTACCCGATAATAGTACTCCTGATGAAACTCGAGTACATGAGGAGTGCCTGTTCGGGCCCAGGTTTTAGCGTGAATATCTTTTGGTCTGTCACCATGCTGATAGGGACGCACACCCGCAAGCTCCATGGCTTCACCTGTATTGGACGCCATTGTTACGCCCCCTTGCTGGTAGCGCATTTTAAGTTGCAGATTTATTGATGATATTTTTTTTATTTTTGGAATTACAAGAAAATTTACCAGAGAACTCTGTACACCCGGGCCTCCTGCGATGCCAAATGGCTCAACCATTCTAAGTGTAAAAGGCATAAGAGAGTGGCGGCCTCTGGCCATAAAGCGAGCCTTTGATTTAATAATAATATTTTCGTCGGGTTTTAAAAACTGCAGCTTTGATGGCTGATGAGTATATTTGCCGTCCCAGGTTAAAAAGGGCGGATCAATATCAATAGCCTCAAACAGTTTATTGCCACTGTTTTTAATGTAGCATGCAAATTCTATTTCACTTCCGGCTGTAACTCTTTTAGGTGTTTTCACAGTTATGGATACATCTTCAAGTTTTAAAAATTTTCGGGAGATAAGTGCAAAAATGAGTACTCCTGTCGATATTGAAGAGACGTAATAGCAGACTGTCCATGAAATATTCATTCCCATGCTCAGGGAGAAAAGCCAGAAAAACAGGTAGAATCTTCCAAAATAAGTTAGAGATAAAAAGAACTCAAATGGTTTTTTTAATAAGAGTCCTCTTTTAGAATTTAACCAGTCAACCCGCGTCTGGGCATCACCGGGAATAAGTACATGGTTAAATTTTGCAAAGTTCATTTAGGTACTTTTTCCCGTTCTACAATGCTGTTCAGGATTACTGCAGTTGTTGTTCCGCCGTATCTTGCGTGATCAGAAAGTATTACACGGTGTTCAATTACAGGAATGAAAAGCTGCTGAATATCTCCCGGGGTTACATGTTCTCTACCTTTGAGAGAAGCCATGGCCTGAGATGCACGATAAAGAGACAGAGAAGCTCTCGGGCTTGCACCAACAGCAATGTCGCTATTGTTTCTTGTGGCTGTAATGAGATTTAAAATATATTTTGCAACATCTTTATCTACTGTTACTTCTGTTACATTTTTTTGAAATGCCACAAGTTCATCAACTGTCAGCACGGGTTTTATTTTGTCGAGAGGGTCATCAGTTTTTCTGTCAAAAAGTACATTCAGCTCCTCTTCAAATGTGGGGTAACCTAGAGTTATTCTCATCAGAAATCGATCGAGCTGAGCCTCGGGAAGGGGATAGGTTCCCTGATGCTCAACGGGGTTTTGTGTAGCAATAACAATAAAGGGATCCTGTAGGGTTCTTGTTACATTGTCAATGCTGACCTGCCCTTCATTCATTGCTTCAAGGAGGGCTGACTGGGTACGTGGTGAGGCCCTGTTAATTTCATCAGCAAGAAGGAGGTTTGTAAAAACAGGTCCTTCGGTAAATGTAAATGTACCTTCTTTGGGATTTAAAAGGCTCATGCCCAGAAGATCAGCCGGAAGAAGATCCGGTGTAAATTGAATTCTTGAAAATTTAAGTTCGATACTTTTTGCAAGAGCTTTTGCAAGGGTGGTTTTTCCGACTCCGGGGAGATCCTCCAATAATACATGACCCCTGGCAATCAATGCAGCAAGTAAAAATTCTATCTGCTCATCTTTACCTCTGATGACGCTTTTAAGATTAGTTTTTACCTTTTCGAGTTTTTGAAGAAACAGTTCCATTAGCAGGCTCCGGGTTTTAAATTGTTAATATGAGACTCCAATACCTTCTGATTTAAGCCAGTTATCAAAGCGCTGCTTATCAGTTGCTTTTAAAAATGCATCTTCAACAGAGACTATTTTCTGTTTGACCATATTAAACAGTGATTCATCAAGCAGCTGCATTCCTCTGCCTTTGCCGCTTTCGATATATGAAAGCAGTTTAGATGCTTTACCCTCTCTAATAATATTGCCGAGTCCCGGGCCGTCCAGAAGAATTTCGATTGCGGCGACTCTTCCATTTTTGTCAATTCGTTTTAAAAGCTGCTGGGCGACAATTGCTCTTAAAGATTCTGCAAGCATTCCTCTTACCTGGTCTCTCTGGGCGGAGGGGAAGCTGTCAACAAGTCTGTCAATTGTTTTTGAGGCACTGTTTGTATGTAGAGTTCCAAATACCAGAATTCCCATTTCTGCTGCTGAGATGGCAAGAGACATTGTTTCTAAATCCCTTAACTCACCAACAAGAATAACATCGGGATCCTGCTGGAGGGCATCAGAAAGAGCTCTCGAAAAAGAGGGTGAATGAAGCCCTACCTCCCTTTGAACTACAAATGATTTTTTACTTTTATGTACAAACTCTACAGGATCTTCAATTGTTATTATGTGAAGAGATTGTTCAACATTCAGTTTGTTGATAATTGATGCAAGGGTTGTTGATTTTCCGCTTCCTGTGGGGCCTGTAACAAGAACAAGGCCTCTTTTATATGCAGCAACTTTTTTTACCGCATCAGGAAGCCCAAGTTTGTCAAATGGAACAATATCTTCGGGAATGCGTCTGAAAACCGCTCCAGGGCCTCGTACCTGATTTAGAAAGTTGCACCTGAATCTGCTTAAACCTGTTATTCCATATGCGAAATCAAGATCACCGGTTTCAACAAATGTTTGCCACTGATCATCCCGGCAGAGTTCTTTCATGAGCTGAAGCATGGTATTTTTATTTAAGGTTTTATCAGCTACCCGCCTCAGCTCGCCGTCTATTCTCATTCGAACAGGTTCACCGCAGCTAAGGTGGAGATCGGAAGCGTCACTTTTAACCATTTTAACCAGTAGAGAATCAATCTGTGCCATATTATGCCTCCTCCTCTGTAAACTGATTATAGACCTTTTCACTGATCTGGCCGTTTTCGAGAAGTTCCTGTGCGTGATCTGCAAAAGTCATGTTTCCCATATTGCGACTCATGCTTATGGCATTTGGAAGCTGGTAGACTTTTTGTTCTCTGATAAGGTTTCGCATAGCCGGTGTGGTAAAAAGCATCTCAACAACGGGTATGAGCCCTGGTTCATCCTCACGTTTAACCAGTCTTTGACATATTACACCGCGAAGGCTCTCAGAGAGCATTGCTCTAATCTGATTTTGCTCATCAGGGGGAAAAATATCAAGGGCTCTGTTAATTGTTCGTACCGCATTGTCAGTATGGAGAGTTGCAAAAACGAGGTGGCCGGTTTCTGCTGCGGATATTGTGAGTCTTGCGGTTTCTATGTCATTCATTTCACCAACGGCAATAACATCCGGATCTTCACGTAAAGATGCTCGTAATGCTGCGGCAAAACTATTGGTGTGTGTTCCAACTTCCCGCTGAGTCACAAGAGATTTCTGGTTTTGGTGAACAAACTCAACAGGCTTTTCAACTGTTATAATATGAGAATGACGCTCTTTGTTTACAATATCAATAAGAGCAGCCATTGTTGTTGTTTTACCGCATCCGATTGGGCCCGTAACAAGAACAAGCCCCTGGGCATAAGATGTAAATTTTGCAAGAGCAGAAGGCAGATTTAATGAGACCAGTGACGGAGGTGTTTTGGGGATCAATCTGAATGTTCCGTTTACACCATCCATATGGTTGAAAATATTTCCCCTTGCACGCCCTATACTTTTAATGTCAAAACATTTAACTACACTTTTTTCTTTATCAAAACGGGCAATTTCATCTTTTGTTAAAAGCTCTTTAAAAGCTGATATGGCACTCTCTTTGTCAACGGGTTTCTGTTTTGACTGAATAAGTTTGCCAAGATGTCTTAAAACAAGGGGTTTGCCGCTCATAACATGCAGATCGCTGGCTCCGTGTTTAAGTGCAGAACTCAACCAGTTAACAATTATGCCTTTTTGAGTATCGTCCCCATGAGACCCTAAAGATGTATTCTCGTTTGCAGCTGCTTTAATAACCTCCTCCGGGAGGCGTATCATTCTGGATTGCTCCTGGTGCACTTTTTTAACAAATGTCTTTTGAGCTAAAAGTGCCCGTTCAAGATTTTCTTCGCTTAAAAATCCCTGCTTTATTGCCAATTGTCCGATTTTAAAAAAGTTACCTGATTGAGCCTGCAGTTTGAGCACAAAATCCCGCTCTGAATCGGTTAAGAGACCGTTATCCACAAGAATATGTCCAAGGAGGCTGCTCTTAACTTTTAAGGGAGGATTTTGTAATGGAGAAGGCTCTTTTTGTAAAACCGGTAAATTTTTAGGAGGAATTTTTTTAACAGGGACAGGCATTCCTTCGATAGTTTTAGAAGGGGCCGGAGAGGGGGACTCTTTTTTGTTAAATGCAGGAGGTGATTTTGGGGCGCTTGTAATCTCAACCGGATTAAGAGTTTTTGGAACTTCAAAAGAACCAACATTAAAGTCCAGATCCAAATCTGAAATATCCAGTGTTTCAGATGGCTCATCAAGAGTTAAAAGTGAGTCATGTTCCTCAAAATTTAGTTCTGTATCGGGTTCATCCAGAGTAAGTACTGAACTGGATTTGATCGGCGAAGACATTCTTAGGGTTTGTCCTCCGCCCATATTTTTTGGAGGAACAGCAGGTATATTTTTAGGTTTTGGAGAAGTCATACAGGATATAATACACTAAAAAAAAGGTCATTCCAAACAAACAATAACAGTAATATTAATAGCATTATTATTGAATTTATCTTTTTATTAAGATTTGTGACCCTTACAATAATATTCTGGTACACTATAGAATCAGATGCTGGTGGTTTATGAAAAGTGTAACAAAATATAAAAAATCCAATATTTCTTCAATTCCTTTTACCGGTGATGACTGGGAACTGGTTGAAGGTGTTCGCAATGGTAATATTGGAGCATGTACTGCATTTTACGATCGCTACAGTATTCATGTCCAGAAGGTGTTGACAAGAATTATGGGGCCGGATCAGGAGATCATGGATCTGTGTAACGAAGTTTTTTTTCAGAGTCTTAAGTCAATTGATAAATTGAAAGATCCGTATTGTCTTAAAGCCTGGATAACACAGATTGCAGTCTTTACAGGACGGCGCTGTATCAGGAAGAGAAAGAGAACAAACTGGCTTAAATTTGTTCCGTTTTATGAATTGCCTGAAATGGACAGACTTTACGGAGCAAGCGAGATTCCTGATAAATCTGTAAGAGATGTAAGAGATGTAATATCTAAATTGTCACCTGATGATCAGATTGTTTTTACATTGCGGTATATGGAACAGATGGAAATAGCTCAGATAGCGGATGCCTGCGGGTATTCTTTGCGAACTGCAAAACGGAGACTTGCCTCTTGTGAAGTGAGATTTAAAAAGATTGCAAAAGATTATCCTCTTATCGCAAACCGTTTACAGTCCAGTGAAAAATGGAGGAACAGGTGAACGAATTTAATAAATTTCTTACAGATGCGGCAAAAGTTGAAGACAATATTGTTGAGTCCGAATTTAATAAAGAGGTATATCGGGACAGATTTATTGTACATGCGGCAGAAATAACCGGAACTGTTTCAAGATCATTTCCGCTATTTAGAGTTCTGGCAGTGGCGGGTGTTTTAGGAATAATAGTATTATCGGTTTATATTTTTCAAAATGATGCTTCTGTTAAAACTTTAGAGACACCTCAATGGATAAGTGTTCGAGGGGGAGAAGATGTAGAACGGACTTTTGCTGATGGTTCAAAGGTTGTGCTTTTATCCGGTACAAAAGCCAGAATTTCCAGTCAGGGTCCCGAAAATAAAATTGTAACTATTGAAAATGGAATGGCTTCAATACACGTGGTTCATCACACGAATACAAACTGGAGCGTTATGGCCGGCCCTTATAATGTTAAAGTGACGGGTACCAGATTCAGTGTGAGCTGGAATGCTGAAACCGAATATTTTGAGCTTAAACTTTTTGAAGGACAGGTAATTGTAAATGGTCCTCTCATTGAGAACGGTCAGATTTTAAACGGAGGAAGAGTTTTAACAGCATCAATTTCTAACCAGAATGTTGCTATCGGAAGTCTTGCCGGAGAAGATTCAGATTCAAATTCTGAACTTGAGGCGGATGAAGCCGTAAAAAATGATAAAAAAACAGAATCTAAAGAGTTTAGAGCAATAAGAAAAACCGGTAAGAGACCTGCTGCCAAAGAGCTTCTTGAAAGTGCAAATAAAATGCGACTTTCGGGAAATATTGATGAAGCTAAAAAAATGTATCTGAATTTAAGACAGAATTTCAGTAACAGCCCACAATCCAATACGGCTGCTTTGTACATGGGAAGAATGCTTTTTGATCAGGAGCGTAAATATAAAGAGGCTGCTGTATGGTTACAGATTTATCTTGATAATCAGACTGATAATACGTTAAAAAGAGAAACCCTCGGTCGTCTTATGGAGGCGCAATACCGAAGCGGTATGAAACAGAAGGCTTCAATGAGCGCAAAAAAATATATTGAGTTATACCCTGAAGGTCCACAGGCTGCTTTGGCTGCCAGGCTGGCAAGTGAATGAAATCAGGCATCTGGATTATTTCAATCTGCTTTTTAATCATATCCATTAAGGAAAAATCTGCGTTTGCATCAGGGGAAGTATTAGTAATAACTTCAAATAACCCCAACCTTTTTTTAAAATTAAAAGATGAACTTAGGGCTCTTGGGTTTTCTGCAGTGAGTGTCCTTGATGATGGTGTAACACCAATAAAAGTGATCGCGCAGAATTACAAAATGCATATGGCTCTTCAGGTTAATTTAAAAGCTCAGACTGTTAATGTATGGGTTCAGTCAGGTGATAAAATAAAAGATATTTCGAGAACTGTTCAGATAAATAATGATGTGGATATTCCGGAGTCTATTATTATCCTGGCAGCTGTTGATCTTTTAAGAGCAACACTTTTCGAACTCTACATTTCGGCTTCTCCTAAAGTTGAAACTCCCGGGAAAGTTGATGAAAATGAGCACAAACAGGTTGAGCCGGAGCATATTGATATGGAGTTTATTATTGATGCCGGAGGAGGTTTTTCGTACATTGGCAAAAATGCCGGTATTGCTCCAGTGCTCGATGCTGCAATAAGTCTGAGATTGCTAAAACAGTTTCAGCTGGGAATAGCAGGGTTTTTTCCGGCAGGTCAGCACAAGATTAATGATAAAACCGGCTATGTAAATATATTTCCTTTTATGGCCTCTTTTGAGGGGGCATATATCGGGTTAAATAAAAACAGCAGGTTGAGGCTTCTTGTGGGTGGGGGATTTGGAGCGCTCTTTTTAAAAACTCGTGCATATCCGGATAATGATTATGACGCTGATGAAAATGTTGAACTGCTTGTTTCAAACGGCACAATGATATCTCCTTTGCCATATGTTAAATTTGGGTTTCTCGTCAGGATTAACAGAATAGTCGCTATAAATGCAGGTGTTATGGCGGGGTGGAGCATTGCAAAAAATACAATCAATACAGGTTTTAAAACTGTTTCAAATTTTGGCAGGCCTTTGCTTTTTACAAATTTATCTCTTGAACTGACATTGTGGTGATAAATGTATAATTCAGATAAAACAGGAAATTTTTTTTCATATTTTTTAAAATATCTGGGGATAATTTTTTTGCTGTTAACTCAAGGTGCATGCAGTGAAAATGTTATTGATGCATTTAAGATTAAAGTTTTGGACAGTGAGACATTAAATACGGGTACAGAAACAGATACAGATACAGATACAGAAACTGATACTGATACGGGTAAAAAAGATTCTGATTCGCCTGGTGATACTCAGCCATTAGATACAGATAGCGAAACTGGTGATACGGATACTTTTACAACTGATTTTATTGATGGCCTTTATGGTTATGCAAAAGTAAACAGCTTGTCACAGGATGGGACAACCGGAGGGTTGGGTGATGATTTTCCTGTTACAGTGACAACGGGTGAAGAATTGCAGGGTGCTGTTGATTCATGTGTATTAAACCCCTGTATTATTATTGTGGAAGGTTCTCTTACTAATATAAAAGGACGAGTGCTGGTTGATGGTAAATCCAATATTTCAATCATTGGTAAAAATGCTGACAGTGAACTGAATGGTTTTGGTCTTACCGTTTTTAACAGTTACAATATTATAATTGAAAATCTGTCGATTCATAATGTTGAAAGGGATGATAAGGATTGTATAAATATTTCCGGTCAGAGTCATCATGTCTGGATTAATCACTGTAACATCTTTAATGATGATGCCCCGGCTTATTCTGACTCACCCTATGACAGCCTGATTGATATTTCTCATGCCAGCGATTTTATAACGGTTTCATGGTGCAATTTTTATGACCATGTAAAAACAATTTATATTGGGCATTCTGATGACAATATTCAGGAGGACACAGGTCATTTGAAAATAACATTTCATCATAATGTTTTTAAAAAAATCAGTCCGACTGTGTTGAGTTACAGGTTTGGAACAGGGCACTTTTTTAACAATCTTTTTGATATGAGCCCATATTTTAACGATAAAATCGGTGTGGCAATTGCCAGTCGAATGGGGGCATGTGTCAGAATCGAAAATAATGTTTTTGATATGGTCTATGATCCCGTCAGAACAGATTTTAGCGGGGACACTCTTGAAACCCTCGGTGCTGTTCAATTGCTTGGAAATGAATTTACAGGAAACAGTGCAGATTTAATCACTCCCGTCTGTGAAGTTGAACCTCCATATCAATACAAAGAGATTTTAAATGCCCCGTCAAAAATTCTGTCAGATTTAGCTGATAAAACGGGCCCCAAATAGTTTGCGATAATTATTAGAGATTAAAGTGAGGAACTAAATGAATAATATCAAATACTCTTTTTCGGTCGTTGCCAAAGTTTGTGCAACTTTACTTTTCGCAATGACAGCTGCTTGTGGCGGCGCCCCGCCTAAAGAGAACACAACTCCCCCTAAAGAAAACACAACTCCTCCAACAGAGAAAAAAAGTGAGTCCACAACCAGCCCTCAAGGTGAAGAAACTGTAATGGACCTGGATGGTTTTGCCCGGTTGGTTACAGAAAAATTCTGCAGCAAGGAACCTGATGGAGAAGCGTGCGGGAGCTGTCAAAGGTTTTTAAAAGGTGAACTGCCTAAAATTCCAACGTTCGCAAATGGACGCAGCATCACCGCTGGCAAAGGTTTTCAGTTATCCATGAACAACGAAATCCAAAATCAGTTCATCGTTATGTTTTCGTTTCTTGTTGGCTCACAGTTAAATATTTTCCCGTTTGACCCTAATCCGGAGAATGCTGATGAAGAAGAGTCAACAATGCAGTATGTTGATTCAATAAGGGATTCTCACTCCATACTTGAAAATGATTTTCACGATTTTCTAATGAGCCAGATAGACAGTATTCCTTTAACTCCAGTAGAACTAATAGCAACTCAAAAAGATCTTTCCAGCTTTCAGGGTAAAGAAGATATGGCAAAGAATCTCCATGAGGTGTTGACTATGGCCGTTCAGCATTATTTAGGAGAGGGGAATCAGATCGAATATTACCTTCGTCAGTTTGAAAACAACATTTACTTGATGTCTGTTGCTGTGAACGCCAGACAAGAGGCCACCTTCGGAATAGCAGAATTACCTCTGCCTGTAGAGTTTTAGGTCACTGGCAGTTTAAAATAACTCAAAGTGATTACAATTTTGAAACAAGTGAAGCCATATTTTTTCCAAGATTGACTGCCGTCAGAATTCCTGATTCATCCTCTTCAATTCCACCATCAGCTCCGCTCCAGAGGTTTCCTCCAAAATGGCTGGTTGACGGAGCATCAGAGACTACAATCATTCCATGAATAAGGGCGTTTTTAACAATATCCATCGCTGCCAGTTCCTGTCCTCCGTTTCGAGAACGCCCGACAGTAATAGCTCCCGCAGCTACATTGTGAAACATAAAACCGTTTCTTCTGAACATTACACTTCTGTCCATTACCGCCTTCAGCTGTGATGTAATTCCCCCAAAATAAACAGGGGTGGCAAAGATGATTCCTTTTACATTATCGTCTTTTAAAACAGAAACAACTTTAGACATAAAGTCATCTTCCTGGGGACATGAAAGCTTCTTTTTACATCCGTTGCAATCTTTACAACCCAAAATATTGAGTGTTGACAGATCTATTATTTCTGTATCAAGCCCTGCTTCTTCACACTCTTTGAGAGCCTTTTTAAGTGCAAACAATGTAGTGCTGTTTTTAGTTTTGGGACTCCCTGATATTCCGATAATTTTTTTTGTCATAATACCTTGCCTTTCAATTTAAACCGGTGTTCCTTAACAGGCTTCAACTCTTTTTGTAGAGACATACATTCCGCAATTTGAGCCAATCTGATTCTCCCTTTGTTCACCTATGCTGACTATGACATCAAACCCGATTTCTTCAAAACTCTGTTTTAGAGGAATCCATGATTTATCATTGTCAGGGTCAATAGCTCCATACAGACCTGCTTTAGCAGATGAGATGGTAGGATTTACAGGTGTAAGTTTTAAAATAAATTTTTCAGGATCAAAATAGTCTGAAATGACTGACGGGCTTGCGGGATAACCATCTACCAGAGCAAAATTAAGTGTAATTTTTCTGTCCCCTTTTTTAAAGAACTCCTCACCCTGTTTTGCAATGTCTTTCAGGCTTAAAGTCTTTGCGGGCACAAGCTTCCGTCTTTCAATATCGCAGGTGGTATGAACTGAAAACTGCATTTGAAATTTCCCGTCAGCATATAACTCATCTTTAATATCTTTAAGCTCTTTTAAAAAATTTAAAGAGTTAACAGGGGCCACAGTAGAAATTGAGGGCATGAGTCCAGGTATTTCATAAATGTTTTTCAACTCTTTTAAAACATCAAGAACAGCACTGTTAAAAGCGGGATCACCCATTCGTGCAAATTGAATTTTAACAAGAGGAATATTTACTCTGCCGTCAGGAAATCGTCTTCTTATGAGATAATCAATCTGGGAGATGATTTCACCTTTTGACAGTTTTCCCCCATATTTTAATCCGGCGTCGCAGATTGGACAGTTTATGGGGCACCCTTTAAGTGTTGAAACAATAAGCACCCATTTTTTATCCCTTGGAAGAGGGGGTTGAACAGATTCCACAAATTCAATAAGGGAGCCATCATCAGTGCTGGCGATAAAAACCTTTGCCAGGAGATCATCCCCCTGTGTTTCGATAATTTTAATAGTCATATTTTATAAATTGCAGCAAAAAAAGTTGATTTTATTATTTCTCAAGGAGTTTAACAAGAACGGCTTTTTGAGCATGAAGTCTGTTTTCGGCTTCATCAAAAACAACCGCATTTGGCAGTTTGATTACATCTTCGGTAATTTCTCTGCCATACTCGGCAGGAAGACAGTGCATGATTGTAACATCTTTTTTAGCCTGATTTACAAGATTCATATTTACCTGGTAAGGGTTTAGTCGCTCAATCTGCTCTTTTATTTTATCTTTTGCACCCATTGATGCCCAGACATCTGTGTAGATAACATCAGCCTCTTTTGCGGCCTTCAGGGGGTCATGTTCAATTGTAACAGTTGAAAGACCAAGTTCATTTGTCTCTTTAAACAGATTCATATCAGGAAGAGTTTGCGGAGATGTTCCGATTGTGAGCTCCATTGGAATTCGCTGTGCCATTTTCATCCATGAGTTGGTCATGTTATTTCCATCACCCATGTAGACAATTTTAAGATTATCCATTGTTTTTCTGTGTTCGAAGATAGTCTGCATATCGGCCATAAGCTGGCATGGATGAAAATTATCTGTAAGCATATTAACCACTGGAACATCAGCATGAAAAGCAAGTTCTTCAACATCTTTATGAGAAAATGTTCTGATGCAGATTGCAGCGTAGTAACGGCTCATAACTTTGGCCACATCATGAATAGTCTCTCTTTTACCAAGGTCGATTTCGCTGTTGGTAATATAGACCGAACTGCCTCCCAATTGTCTGAAGCCCACTTCAAATGATGAACGGGTTCTAAGAGAGGGTTTATGAAAAATAAGAGCCCCCACACCACCTTTAAGGTAATCATGCTTCTCTCCATTTTTCAGTTTTGTCTTCAGCTCAATTGCCAGGTCTATGGACGCGCGAACTTCATCAGATGTAAAATCTGTAATTGTTAAAAAATCTCTTTTTTTGCTGATACTCATAACCAATACCTCTTGCTTACAGCTCTTCTTCTGATTCTATGAGGGTAATCGCCTCTGTAGCCATTTGTCCAACTGTTATAACTTCATCTTCACCAAGTTCATCATCCTCTACAGGGATTTCTCTTTTATCATCTACAAGTTTTTTAAGAGCTTCAATGCTGTCGGGATCTCCGATATGTACACAGGCTTCAATGGCCGCATAAACAACTTTAACATTTTTATTGTCTAAAAATCTCACAAGCTGTGAAGAAACCATCGGATCTTCAATCCGGCCTAAAACATAAGGCATATCAAGTGTTGAGAGGTCATCTTTTTTAATTGCAAGTTCAATTGCCGGCATGATTGAATCAAGACCGTCTTCGTTGGCAATTTCAATAAGAGCATAACCAAGCTGCTCTCTTATTTCATCATTTTTCGTAGACATTCTTTCTGCTAAAAATACAGGTCCGTTATCCAGGGTTACTGCCATTTCAATCATACGAAAAAGCTTCATGGGAACAATATCATCTTCAGACACAGTACTGATAATCTGATCTATTTCTTTGGCAAGAGCGCTTTCTCTATCTTTTTCGGCAATTCCGTCAAATTCATCCTGGAGTTTAAGGATCTCTTCATCAAGTTCTATTATTTTTTCTATTAATTGTCCTGCATTCATTTTGCACCTCTTTTTTTTCCTGATAAATCAGGGTTATTTTTAAAACTAAGAACTTACTAGCAGACATAGAAAGTAATTACGAGCAAGAATTTTACCATTTTGCACCGAGAGGTGCTGTTTTTTAATTTTTACTGTTATATAAAACCTTTAATTATGTCTCCAATTACATCATATCTTATAAAAAAGCTCGCTTTATGGATTGTGATTATTTCGTTCTCCGCATCTGTTGTATTTATTGCAACTCAGGGTGTGAGGATTATGACACTTTTTGCCGGGTCAGATATTGGTACAATCCAATTATTGAAAATAATATTGTCAATGGTTGTATCAATAACAAACTGGTCTCTTCTTCCTGCAATTACTATGGGTATTTTTGCCATTGGGGGAACAATGGTTCAAAATGGTGAATTTACCGCTCTTGAAAGTATGGGGATTAGCAGGCATGGAGTTGCCAGGGGCCCAATAATAATAATTTTGATTTTGTTTAATATCAATTTGCTTGTTTCCCTGTTTGGAGCTCCCGCTGTTTTTGGTAAAAGTGCAGAAGCTGTAAAGGGGGCAATGCTTGATAAGGGGGTGTTCAGTCTTAAAAGTAAAAAGGTTCAGCATCTGTTTAACGGCATGGAATTTTACGCAGATAAAAAGGTTGGCAAAGATCAGTTTTATGGAGTTTTCATCAAGAATTCAAAGAGAAATGATGGAAGTATTGATACAATGCTAACGGGGAAAAGTGCAAAAATAAAAGTTGATAAAATAAATTATTCACTGACGCTTTATATAAAAAATGGAACATTGTTTGTTATAGATAAAAAAAACAGAGAAGGGTTTAAAAACTTTTCTTCCACATTTAAAAATATGGAGTTTAAAATATCTGTTAAAAATCTTGTTAAAGAGTCTGACACCTTGATACCTGCTCAATTTATTATTCCAACAGCCAGACTTTTCAATCTGAAAATTAATCAAAACAGAGCAGAATATAAATTTGAATTATGGAGAAGAATTTTCCAGCCGCTGAACTTTCTGTTTTTTTCAATAGGTTCACTTTTCATAGCCTTTTATCCCAGGTGGTTTAATAGAAAAAATATTTATTTTGGAGGATTTTTAATGATTTTGATCCCTCAGGTTTTTCAGCGGGGAGGTGAGGTTTTTGTCAATAAAGGGATTATGAATCCTTTTGCAGGTGCAGTTTTTCCCATTGCCACAGCTCTTTTTCTTACCATAATGTATATTTTAGTTTTAATTACAGTAAAAAAATTAAAAAATAGATTATCTCCATTGTAGTATAAAGTTATTAATTGTATCAAAGTTACTGGAACCGGTTATTAACATAAGGCGAAATTTCGTCTTAAGGAGATTAAAATGAGTCTTTTTCCACTTATTGCCACACCAATGATAGGCCCTCCCGGAGGACTTGAATGGCTAGTAATTGCAGGAGTAATTGTTCTTATTTTTGGAGCTGCAAAGATTCCAAAACTCGGTAAAGGCCTTGGTGAAGGTATCCGCAATTTTAAAGATGGCCTCAAGGGCGAAGATAAAAAAGAGCTCAAGGATAAAAACGACGATTCTGAATAAATTTTGGAATTAGTCTTAAAATATAGAATGTGCAGGAGAGGAATAAAATGAAAAAAATTTCATCAAGGCTCGATTCGATCAAGCCTTCAGCCACGTTGGCATTTACGCAAAAAGCAGCGGATCTTAAATCACAAGGTCTTGATATAGTTGCTTTCAGCGCCGGCGAACCTGATTTTGAGACACCTTTACATATTGTGAATGCTGCAAAAAAAGCACTTGACGACGGCCTGACACGTTATACGCCCGTCACCGGAACAATAGCCCTTAAAACTGCTGTTGCTCAGTCCAGCAGTGATTGTCGCAAGGTTCCTTGTGACACTAAGCAGGTAATTATTGGAGTTGGAGCAAAACATGTTCTGTATAACTATTTTATGGCAGTTCTTGATGAAGGTGATGAGGTTATTATCCCGTCCCCATACTGGGTTTCATATCCGGATCAGGTCTGCCTTGCAGGAGGAACTCCTGTTTTTGTAGAAACCAGACCTGAGGATAACTGGACTCTTACTGCAGAACAGCTTGAAAAGGCTGTAACTCCAAAGACAAAAGTTGTTTTAATTAACTCCCCTTCGAACCCCACAGGTGGCGTGGCTCCTAAAGCTATTCTTGAAAAACTGGTTGATAAGGCTTTAGAGCTTGATTTGTTAATTATCTCTGATGAAATTTACAGGGATATTATTTATGATGGAGTTGAGTTTCATTCTCCTCTTACTCTTGCAAAAGAGAAAAAGGAAAATGTTTTTGTAGTTGACGGTGTTTCAAAAACATTTGCAATGACCGGCTGGAGAATTGGCTGGGGAATTGGTGATCCTGCGATTATATCTGCTATGGGTAAAATTCAGGGTCAGTCAACATCCAATGCTACATCTATTGCACAGGCAGCCTCAGTTATAGCTGTTACCAAGTCTATGGACTTTTTAGATGACTGGAATTCTCAATATGTTGAACGAAGAGATATAATGATTGAGAGATTAAATGCGATGGATGGGGTTACATGCAGGACACCACAGGGGGCTTTTTATGTTTTTCCAAATGTTGAACCACTTGTCAAAAAACTTGGAAAAGATAAAAACGATGTTGATCTTGCAACATGGTTATTGGAAGAGGCATTAGTTGCAACAGTTCCGGGCACCCCTTTTGGCGCACCAGGATATTTGAGGCTTTCATATGCCACTTCTAAGGAGCTTATTAATAAAGGGCTTGATCGAATAGAGGAGGCTCTTAAAAAACTCTGATCATACATTCAGTGTTTTTAGAACATTTATCAGTTAATTTAAAATAAACGCAAAATAGTGCCTTTAATAATTAAAAAAAACTTGCAAACTGTTTAATGGGCTATTATGGTGCTGCGTCTTAACGAAGTTATACTATTTCGTTACAATTGGAGGTTTATAGAATGAATAGGACAGAGGACTACGGTTCTAAAATGAATGAAGAAGATAGCTTTGACAGAAATTATTCCATGAATATGGAAGATAAGAGACAGCCTAAAAGAGACACAAAAGGTGAAGCCGTTCTTTGTCGTCCTTTAGAAGTTCAGGTTAAAGATAATAGAGTGGAACAAGCGATTCGTCAGCTTAAAAACCGTCTTGCAAGAGAAGGCATTTTAAGGGAACTTAAAAATCGTCGTCACTATTTTAAACCGAGTGAAGTTAAAAGAATTAAGAGACGTGAAGCTGCCAGAAGAAGAAGAAAACAGGTTCGTCAGCAATTCTAATCTTTTTTAATCTTAATAATACAGAGTATTGATCTATTCGTTTTTTAGCATTAGATATGTGTATAACTGTAACTTTTATCTAAATAATTTAAAGCATCTTTAAATTAATAAAAGCATCTTTTTTTTTACTCAAAAACAGATTTGTTCAATAATATCAACTTACTCAGTTAGGGTGGGCAGGTGTGTGGTTTTGGTGAAATACAGGATTGATTAAATGTCAGGCTGCGTCCATTTCCATTTTTTTTCTAAGTTTTTTGAGAGCCTGCTCCTGAATTTGTCTGATTCGCTCTCTTGAAAGGTCATAATGGGCGCCAATCTCTTTTAGGGTCATCTCTTCGCCATTTCTTTCAAGTCCAAAACGCCATTTAAGAATATTTCGCTCTATTGGAGATAGTATGTCCATGATATTGCCAATGTTTTTTATCCATGCAGACAGCATTACACTTTCAAAGGGACTTTTGTTCTGCTCATCAGCAAGAAGATCCATGTAACTTCTATTGTCTGCACCTGAGATTTCTTTATCAAGTGAAGTAATCGATGTTGTTTTATGTTTTTGAACCTTTCTGATTTTTTTCTGGCTGATTCCAGTCTCTTCTATTAATTCCTCTTCTGTTGGTGTTCTACCAAGACGCTGGGTTATAGCCTCTACAGCCCGTCCAAGTCTCTGTTGCGCATCAAGGGCATGAACCGGAACTCTCACTGCCTGACCTTTGTCTGCAAGCGCTCTGCCTATTGCATGGCGAATCCACCATGAAGCATATGTGTTAAAACGGAAACCCTTTTTGTAATCAAACCGTTCAACAGCTTTGATGAGGCCCATATTACCCTCTTGAACAAGATCAATAAGTGGAAGTCGTCCTTTGTCATAACGCCTGGCAATGGATACAACCAGTCTTAAATTTGCCTGAATGAAAGCATGTTTTTTTAAATTGATGAGTTTATTTAAACGTTCACAATCGTTAGCATATTTTATCCATTTTTCTTGAATTCCAAACTCTTTGTCTGTTGAAATAGCCCTTACAACTGTATTGGCAGTATTAACCAGATTTCTATTTAAATCTTCTTCATAAAGACTGACAGACAGTTTTTTTACATGTTTTAAATATGCTCTTTTTTTAGCATCTGTAAAAGTTCTGCTTTTACTGTTCGAATTTAAAAAATGTTCAAGTTCATCAAAAATTGCGGAATTTTGTTCAATGTCCATATCATCTTTAACAGCTTCGATTATGTTTGAAGCTACTTCATACTCTCTTAAAACAACCTGCCATCTTTTAATTTCCAGCTCACAAAGCTCTTGTGCGTATTCAAGCTCCTGTTCAATTGTCAGCACTTTGTGTGCAGACAGTTCTATGAAATATTGCCCAAGTGCGGGATCGAATTTGCTGTCGTAAAAAGATCCTTTTACCCATTTTGGTGATACTCTGTTTTGTGAGTCAGTACTTTTTTCGCTGAAGCTGTCTAATTTTTGTGCCATAAAGAGTTCCTTGCAAATTAAAAGGTTAAAGCGAAGATGACATAAATATTATTTGCGTGTGATAAAATATGTGCCATCTTTTTAAGGAGGTGTAAAGTAATCAGATTTGAAGAGTTTTCATCTCTGCCATTTTGCGCCTCTTAATAATTAGCGACTGGAAGCGGAATTTTTTTAGTGCTAAATTAAAAAAAAATGATTTTTTTAGAAAATTTTTTATAAAAAACGTCTAACTAACCGTTATTATTCAACAAAGTGTGCAAGTTTTTTTATTGATAAAAATAACATAATACCTGCGTTTTATTTTATTTTTACTCTGTTATTGTAACTGTATGAAAGCCAGTAAAAAAATTGGGTTATTGTCAGTTGTTATTATTACAATTTGTTTATCCTGCTCCCGTCAGATAAAAACAGAAAAAAGTGTACTTGTATATACCAGCAAAAATGACGAAAATCATGATCCTTTAAATAATGAAGATAACAAAGAATCACCGATTGATGATCTCGTAAAACGTGACGCAAAAAAGGCGGCTTCGATTTTAAATGATGCACTAAATTCAGAAGATGAAGTAATAGCTGCATATGGGGCTGTTTTTATTAAATTTCTTGGAATTGTTCATGATGAAGAGCCGGTATGGAGAGCAATTATTAAAGGGGCACAAAGTGAGAACTGTTTAATTGCGGCATTAAGCTTAAGGTGGATAGTTGAAGATAAGATTGAGCAGTTAACAAATATTAATATTAAAACCACTTGCGAAGAGGCAAAACTTTTTTACAAAATAGGGTTACTTGCTTCAAATGGTGATGACGGGGAGAGTAAAAATTATTTCTGTTCCGGCAGTGTTGAGAGAGGATATGACACAATGGATAATGTGAAGATTCTACCTCTTGCCTTTGGTTCTATTGATAACGGACCTCTGTCAGATGCTGTTGCATTTATTGCAGCTAGAAGAGATTCTCTTGGTGCAGGTAAAAATGATAATAAAACCCCTCTTTCAATAAGTTACAGAGAAAAACTGTTTGAAAAATTCAATGTTAAAATCAGGAGTGGGCAAATTGACAGTCAAAATATTTGTATCGATACAAAAATATTTGATAAAGGTGAGCTGATTAAGTATGTGGAATCACCATTTTTAGGATATCCGGTGGATATGCTTAGGGCAATGTGTGTGAAATCATCAGGATTGCTTCAACTTACTGCTGTAAGAGTTCTTGGTGCTAAAACAGAGGTTCCTTTAAGTGGAGATTTTGCCGCCGCTGCAGCTGTTATGGAGAGTAAAATGGTAATTAATAGAATAGAAGGAGCAAAAACATATCTTCTTCTGGTTGCTCGGGCTCTTAAAAAATGAAGGATATTTTGCAAATGTTCAGAGTATTTATAAATACAATATTAATTTTGATATTCTGTTTTGGAGCATTGTCATGTTCTAAAGCTGTTAATTCTTTATATGGTAGACGATTAGATATTCCTAAGCAGGGGAGCGGGTTTTATGGAAACCCATATTCTTATGAACATGCAGTAAGAGCGGAGGTTCTCTTTAATCGCGGTGATGACAACAGTATTGAAGAGGCTGTCAGTGAACAGAAAATGGCAATAGAGGGAGATCATAATGACTGGTACCTGAATCTTGTACTTGCTAAAATGCTCATTAGTAATAATAAACTGGATGAGGCTTATCGTTATCTTTCCAAAGCTGCACTTTTAAACAGCGGTGATGGAGATATATTTAAAGAGTATGCCCGTTATTATAATTTAAAAGGTGAAAGTGAAACAGCCTTGCAATACGCCTATGAAGGAATTTCCAGGGATTTGAATAACTGCTCTTTGTACAAATGGCTTGGAGATTATTTTAATAATAGAGATCATTTAAAAGCAATAAATTATTATAAAGAAGCTTATGAGAGATGCCCGTCACAGGATGGTGCATACGCTCTGTTTGAATCTGAGTATAAAAATAAAAATTTTCAGACAGCTTTTAAATATTTGAAAAATTACATTCAGTTTGGGCAAAGTGATAATGATGATATTTTAGAGCTGTTAAAAAAAGAAGATTTTAAAAGAACAGTGTTTTCAGTAATTGAAATCCTGCAGATGATTATTGATAATGATCCTGACGATGAGAATGTACGAGTTGCCCTTATTAAAATTCAGCTCGAAAATTATTTTTACAATGATGCATTTATAAACATTATGGCTTTAAAAGATTCCGGTGATGATGAAATTGCAAATAGAGCGTGGTGGATGTGTCAGGCAGGAAAATGTTTTGATGGAAGAGATTATATTGTTGATAGACTGGGAAAAAATCCACAGGTTGAGAGTGCAAGAATTACTCTCGCGCGAATACATATGTCTTTAAATTTATATTATAATGCTCGAGAAATATTAGAAACTGAAAATTTTAAGTGGAGTGATAAATATAAATATAAGGCAGAAAAGCTTTTAAATGAGATATCTGCAGCTCTTACAAATATAAAGATTGAGACAGGTAATTAGTTGGCAAAAAGATTTATAAAAGATTTTAAAGAGCTTAAGAGAATATTTTCTCTTTTAAAGCCCAGATGGAAACAGATGCTTCTCGCGGGTTTTTTTATGGGCATCGCGGCCCTGTCAACCGCCGGATATGCCTACCTTGTGGGGCCGGTTATAAAATCTCTGTTTATGAGTAACAGCCCGGCTGATGTTTCACAGTTGTTGTCACCGCAAAAAGGTGGAACATTTGATCTCAATTCACTTACTGATTTATTGAGCAGATCCTCCGCCTGGGTTATTGGAATGCTTGTTGTTATTGCTGCGGTTGTAAAAGGGTTGGCGTTTTTTATTCAGCGACTTCTGGTTGTTGCAGCTGGCCAGCAGGTATTAAAAGATTTGAGAACAAAACTCTTTAACGGACTTATTACTTTTAACCCTGTAAGTTTAAAGGAGTCTGCGGGTAATCTTGTAAGCAGGTTTACAATAGATGCCCAGATAGTTGAACATGCGGTAACTGCAGGAGCAATGGCGTTTGTCGGCAGTGCACTTCAGGTTGGAGCCCTTGCAACACTGGCCATATCACTTTCTCCTGAACTTTCCATTGCCGGTTTTATTGCCTTTCCACCAATTGCAATTTTAATTTCAACAATTTCAAGGCGCCTAAGAAAAAAACAGGGTGATTTTTATGATGCCTATTCATCTCTGGCTGATATTTTAGAAGAGTCACGTAACGGACTTTTTGTTGTTCAGACATTTGGCGGGGATAAATATGTTAAAAATAAATTTGAAGCAGAAAATGAATCCCTTAGGCACAAGGCAATCTCGGCTCTTGTAACAGGGGCAATTTCATCTCCCCTTAATGAGATACTTGGCGCAGGAGCTTTGGGTTTTACACTCTTTTACGCCCAGGGACAGATTATGGATAAACATCTTACCCCAACTGAGTTTATCTCCTTTTTCACTGCGCTGTTTCTTCTTTATCGGCCGGTAAAAGGGTTTGGAAATGCGGTAAATGCTGTTGAGACGGGCCTTGCGGCTCTGGACAGGCTGGATCCCATTATGACTCCCGGTGCGGGTGTTTATCGTGGAAGAAACAGGGCAGGAGACAAGGCTGGAAACAAAGCTGGAAAAACAGATTTTAAACACGGTTCAACAGGTGTTGTGGTTGAAAATATTTCAGCCGGGTATGGGGATGAACCTGTCATTAAAGATATTTCATTTACAATAAATGAGATGGAAAAAATATGTATTGTTGGGCCTTCAGGTTCCGGAAAGACGACACTTTTAAATGTTATAGGCGGGCATGTGGAGCCTGAAAGTGGAAATATTTATTCCTCCTGGCCTGTTGCCATGGTTACTCAGGACTCATATTTATTTAACGATACTATTTTTAATAATGTGAGACTTGGAAATCTTGATGCTGACAGAGGTGAGGTTGAAAAGGTGTGCGATGCTGCCAGAGTAACTGAATTTTTAAATGATATGGGAGGCCTTGATTATGTGGCCGGTAAAAATGGAAGTAATCTTTCACAGGGACAGCGACAGAGGGTTGCACTTGCAAGAGCTCTGTTAAGCCGGGCACCCATAATTTTATTAGATGAATTTACCTCTGCGATAGACACTAAAACAGAGAGTCTTATTATGGAAAATCTCAACTCTGTCTTAAAGGAGAGAACAGTGATTGTCGTTTCCCATAAAGAGCAGACCGCAAGGTGGGCTGACAGAACCATTGTAATTAACAGCGGCAAAATTGAAGCAATAGACCATTTTGACAGGCTCGTTGAATCCAGCAGTTTTTTAAAAGATCTTTTTTTGAAATAGTAACCCTTAGATTGCAAAAACAACCTAATTGATGTAACGATTTTTTCGTTGAAATTTGTCACGAAAGGATAACAAAATGGCAATACATGAACTTGCAGGAAAAAAGGCTCCATACGAGCTATTAACAGATATTCCTAAACTTATTACAGCTTATTACTCCGAAAAACCAGATGCATCTGTTGTATCTCAAAGAGTATCATTTGGAACATCCGGTCACAGGGGTGTTTCCACCGCCCTCTCTTTTAACGAACTTCATATTATGGCTATAACCCAGGCTGTTTGCGAGTACAGAACATCTAAAGGTATTACCGGGCCCCTTTTTTTAGGTGCTGACACACACGCACTTTCAAATCCGGCTCAGGTGACAGCAATTGAGGTCCTTGCAGCAAACGGGATTACTTTTATGTATCAGAAGGGTTTTGGTCCCATTCCAACCCCTGGAGTATCCCATGCAATATTGACTTATAATAAAAATAGAACTGAAGGAGTCTCTGACGGTATTGTTATTACACCTTCACATAATCCTCCTGACGCCGGTGGCTTTAAATACAATCCGCCAAACGGAGGACCTGCAGACAGCGATGTTACAGGGGTTATTGAAAAGCGTGCCAACGAACTTTTAAAAGACGGGTGTAAAGATGTAAAAAGAGTGACTCTTAAACAGGCTCTGAATCTGGGAACATCTGTTGAATACGATTATATCACTCCCTATGTGGATGATCTTCAGAATATCATTCATATGGATAGAATTGCAAAAAGCGATTTGCGTATAGGCGTAGATCCCATGGGTGGCGCGAGTATCGATTACTGGAAGCCAATTGGGGAGCGCTACGGAATAAATTTTGAAATTGTTAATCCCAGGCTCGACCCGGCCTTTGGGTTTATGTGCGTTGATCATGATGGAAAAATAAGAATGGACTGTTCATCCAAATATGCAATGGCCTCGCTTATTGATTTGAAAGATCGTTTTGATATTGCTTTTGGCAATGATCCTGACTCTGACAGACACGGCATAGTTACAAAGACAGGGCTTATGAATCCAAATCATTATCTTGCCGCATCAATCGGATATCTTTTTAATAATCGTCCGGACTGGCCTGAAAATGCCGCCATAGGAAAAACCCTTGTTTCAAGTGCAATTATTGATCGACTTGCAAAAGGGATGAATCTCAATTTAAAAGAGGTGCCTGTTGGATTTAAATGGTTTGTAAACGGACTTATAGATTCAAGTTTTGGTTTTGCAGGGGAGGAGAGTGCAGGAGCTTCCTTTTTAAGAAAGGATGGCGGTGTGTGGACAACAGATAAAGATGGTATAATTATGGATCTTCTTGCTGCGGAGATGATGGTTGAGACAGGAAAGAGCCCTTCTGAACATTATAGTGATATGGTTGAAAAATACGGAGATCCGGTTTATGAACGCATTGATGTGGCTTCCACTATTGAAGAAAAAGAGGTATTGAAAAATCTCTCCCCTTCACAGGTAAAAGCCGATACAATGGCTGGTGAAAAAATTGTGGAAAAACTTACAAAGGCGCCGGGAAACGGGGCGGCAATCGGCGGTTTAAAAGTGGTAACCGAAAACGGATGGTTTGCAGCAAGACCGTCGGGGACTGAGAATATCTACAAAATCTACGCAGAGAGTTTTAAGGGCAGTGATCACCTGAAGCAAATTCAGGATGAAGCCACACAGATAGTGGCAGACGCCTTAAAATAAATATTAATTATACATTGAACTTGGTGGAGTTATTTGCGCTCGAAGGTGACTTTGAAGATTCCGCCGTTTCCTTTTTTTACATTAAGCTCTCTTAAATTGCTTTTGAAGTCGGCGTAGGGTTCTCCATCTTTTTCAACAGATGTAATTTTAAGTACATTGTCTTCAATTGCAATTGGGGTCAGTTTTACATTTAAATCCTCATCAAGATCTTTAAAGCTATAGCAGAGTGTAACAGGCAGGTTCGCATAGTAGAGGCTGCCGTATAAATATCCGTAATAGAGGGTTTCAATACCGTGATAGGCGGATTTGTAGTAATCACCTTTTGTATCACTGAGAATAGTTCCGTCTGGAAGTGTGCGACTGTATATTCCACCGTTTACATCATCAAAAAAGTAGTCGAGAAAAAACTGCATGCTCTCTTCGGCCATCTGTAAAAAGATAGCCCTCTCTTTTTGCTTTTTAGATGCGTAGTAATTGATGAGTCCTGAGGTAATAGCCTGTTCCACCTGCCAGTACTCGACTTGGGAATCGTCTATTGAGTCAATATTATCCCAAAGAAATGAATAATAGGGAGCACCGTTTACGTGGTCATATCCGCCATTATCCCAGACATCCATTATTAACTCTGATGCTCTGTCCAGCCATTTGTCTGATTCATCATCTCCCGTAACAAGATGGCCTCTGCCAAGGCACCATGCGGTTTTTAAAACATGACCAATAAATCCGAATGTGCTGTTTGTATTTAGTGACCAGTCATTATTATATTCCTCGGCAAGCCCGAATTCAATGAAGTCAAACATTGATGCCGTTATAAAATGGTCATACATATTTGATACAAGCTGAGACAGTCTCTTTGTTCCTGCAGGACTGTTCATGACAATTGACATGCCTAAAACATTTGTTGTTATGCCGTCAGCACTTGGTGTAAAGCCTTTACCGTCCGGGTTTGACCAGTCAGCATCTGCATAGTTGAAGTATCCGTAATTAACAGGATCACTGTCCCACAGATGCTCCTCGTTTGAGTCCCATCCCTTCATAAGCCAGTCTTTATAATGTGTGTTTTGAGTAGCTTCAGTATATGCATTAAGTCCTAACAGTGCGTAGTGCTGAATAAATGACCATTTTTGATTATTCTGTCCGTTAGCGGTAATAGTTCCATCTTCTTTTAGCTCATAAAACCAGCCGTCATTCTTCGTGTCCCATGCATGGGCAATATTAAAATCAAGAGCATGGCGGGCATTTTCAAGATATGTCTCGTCTCCTGTTAACATAAAGGCCCGCACAAAACCGTAGGCGCTTCTGCTTTGAGTAACAACAGATTTATTTGTGTTGGCTGTGGGTTCTCCTGTAATATCTACATAGGTAAAAAATCCCCCGTTCACATCATCCCTTGGTGTTATCCAGAAGTCTGCGAGAGCAGGAATTTTTTCTGCAAACTGTCCTGGGTCTGTAAAAATTGATCCTGTGTCATACAGAGGATCATCTGTAATATCAGGGTAGGTATCAGTGTCAATTACGTCTGAGTCAGTTCCGTATGAGAAAGTGTCACTTCCTGTCATGGAGTCAGTATCATCCACCGTTGTGTCACTTGTATCACCGGTGTTATTTGAATCAGTGTTTTCATCTGTCAAAGAATCACTGTCAGAATCGTCTGCTTAGTTTTTATCAGCAGCGCAACCTGCAAATGACAACATCAATATTAATATGAAGTTGAGATAAAGATTTCTGGAAAAAGAAAACAGTGGTGAATAAAAAAGTCTTAAAAAATGGCTCATAAAAACTCCTCTTTTAAAGAATGAACAAAACAGTCCGGTTATGAGTTTAACATATCAAATAAAAAGGTGGCTTTATTTTAGTAGTTATAACTTTAGAATTCGGGTCTTTTTTTAATTTATTTGTATTATTTTTTCTGGACGGGTTTCCAGGAGCCGGGGCCGGGCATTGAGGGAGGGAAGTTTGATATTATGTAGTCCGCTCTTCTGTTTTTCTCTTCGGGAGTGTTGTCAGCTGTGTTAACTGCAGGCAGTTCTTCGCCAAAGCCTCTTACGAAAATTGAAATTTTCTGTTTTTTAAGACCTTTTTGCATGAGATAGTTTGCAATTTCCTGTGCTCTTTTCATTGAGAGTGTTCTGTTATCAGCTGTGTTTCCAACGGTGTCCGTGTGTCCTGCAATATAGAGATTGTAGGTCATCTGGGAGCTGGATTTTTGAAACTTCTGGAGCATGGCAATTATTTTGGGAATTACCTCGTCGAGCTTTGGTGCTTCTGTAGGGCGAATGTCCCATTTCCCCGATTCAAAAATTACCTCCTCGTGAGGAATATCGCCATAAAAGTGAACAATCTGAAAACCGACCCAGAAGTCATCAACATCTGTTACTTTGAGTTCGATTTTAAAGTTCTGCTCATCACCGATAATTTCAGGCCAGGATATTTCGAGAGGAGTCCCTGCCTGCTGGCCACTAAAAGTAGTCAACTGTTCAGAAAGTGTCTCTCCATCAAGGTCTGTAACTTTTATCTCTGCAACTGAGATTGCTCTGTTAATTTTAAAATGAATTGTTCTATTATCAAGATCAATATCTTTTTGGGTGATTGTTATTGACAGGGGACCGTTCTTTGCCTGTGCCGTAACACTTAAAGATACCAGTAATGCTAATAACGTTGTAAAAATTAATCTCTTTGTCATTTTTGACCACCCTTTGTTTTTTGGGAGGAACCCAATTTAAAAGTTTGACGTTAAAAATATCAGATTGTTCAACTATTTTCATCAAATTCTATAAGAAAGTTTGTTTTTACTACAAAACTAAAATCACCTTGAGAAAGTCCCTTTGAGGCAAAAGAGATCTGTCTCACCCTTTCAATGGACATTTCAGTTGAAGAGATAGAGGAGTCAATGGTCAGTTGATTTGTGATTTCCGGAGGAATTGAAAATGTACCATCATCTTTTATTCTGCATTGAATATTCCATGAAATTCCAGGGCCGTTTAGCTTGATTGAGATAATTACTTCATCACCATATCCTGCTCCGTCCCATTTTACATCAATTGGTTTTCCAAGTGTAATAACCGGAGTGGTCTCATCTGGAGATGTTTCGTTTATAGTAATATCACCAAGTTCTTTGGGGGCATTTAAAAGAACCTCAAATTTTTGTATCACATCACTGCCGGTAGTTTTAATTGTATACGTTTCATCTGGAACAAGGTCGAGATTTGAAAACTCATCTGTATAGTAAATTACACCATTTATGATTTTAAGGAGATCAGGAAAAGTTCTTGTTGGAACAAGGGCCATATTTTTTTTTGAAGAGATAAACATGTTGCCCGCATCTTCAAGTGAAACAATATTGGGTCGGGTAAGCTCTTTTTTTCGCATGCTCGCAAGGGTCGGTATTGGCATGGAGCAAGTGTTCAGTTCCAGATTCAAATCGGGAACATGTGCAGGGAGCAGCGTTTTAACATTTTCAATATCCCTTATTTTATATTTAGGAAACATTGCTGAAAATTCAGAGTGTTTAAAAGGGGGATTGTCAGGTGAAATAAATTCTGTGGATGTTAACGATATAACTCCATTACAAATGAAGGGCTCTTTTTTATGAGGTTTAACTTTTTTTGAAGTATTGTTGCAGCCGGCAAAAGCTATAAACAAAATAATAATTAATAATAGATAGATATTTTTTTTTGATGTCACAATAGCCTGATAAGAATTTTTAAATATCTTCTTCAACTACTTCAAGTTCATCAATGTCTTCTGTAGAATCTGAGTCTTCTGTAGAATCTGATACTGGAATTTCTTCTTCGATAAGTTCTTCAGTCTCAGCAGCAACTTCAAGCTCTTCGGCTTCAGCAGCAACTTCAAGCTCTTCGGCTTCAGCAACGACTTCAAGCTCTTCTTCTGCTTCAAGTAGTTCATTATCGTCTTCATCTTCAATTTCATCAACTATTTCATTGTGCATTGAAGGAATTTCCACCTGGTCAATAGTCTCTTTTGCTTCAATAGCAACATCATTTGCAATTTCAGATTCCATTTCAAGACTGTTATCAACAGCTTCAAGCTCTTCAATATCTTCAAGTTCCTGTGTTGTTTCAGGAGCAGCCATTGCAGCTTCCGGAATTTGAGCCGGCGCGTCTATTGGTGCAATAGGTGGTGCTCCCTGGCTTGTTTTCCATTGATTTATTCTTTCTACCAATTCCTGCAGTTCCATGGACTTTCTCCTTGTATGAGTATTTCGCTATTAAGCAGAATACGTTTTATTATTGTAGATTAATATATGAAATAAAAAAAATCAAGTTTTGAAACTACATGTAGGTTTATGTGGGGGGTTGATTATTGTTTATTAAGACCCAAAACAAGGTCTTTAAAAATTAATCCCCGCTGTTTATAGTTTTCAAACATTCCAAAAGATGCACAGGACGGGCTTAGTAAAACTACACCATTATTACCTGAATATTTTTTGATAGAATTAAAGGAATATTCGATTGCTTCTTTAAAATCTTCAAAAATATTAATTTCAAAATCCGGAGTCCCCGATAAGCTGATTTCAGATTTAAGGCGTTCTGCTGTCTGGCCAATAAGTTGAACTGATTTTAACGAAGGATGTTTTAGGAGATTTGAAGCGAGCTGTGAGAAGTCAGCATATTTTTCAGAGCCTCCAAGGATTAATGCCAGAGGTTGGTTAAATGAGTTAATTGCTGCAATTGTAGCATCAGGCCTTGTTGCATAAGAGTCGTTATAAAAATCAATATTATTTTGAGTAGTCACGTATTCGAGCCGGTGCTGCAGGCCTTTAAATTTCTTGACACTATTTATAACAGAATCCAGTTTTGCCCCGCAGTGTACAGCAATTAAAATTGCAGCTGAGATATTTTCCAGGTTGAACTTTCCTTTTAAAAGAGTGTTTTTTTCAGTTATATCTATATTATTGACAGTATTGTTTAAACATAAATGAAGGGATGAATCTTTTAGATAAATTCCGTTTTCAACTTGATGATTTAATGAATATTCAAATTTCTGTCCTTTTGAATATTTTGAAATCTCAACTGCACCTTTAGAATCCCCGTTGAAAATAAAAATATCATCTGGTGACTGATTTTTTACCATTTGAGCTTTTGCAATTTTGTATTCTTCAACATCTGTGTGCCAGTTGAGGTGCTCTGATGTTGTTTTTAAAACAGTACAAATATGTGGGGAATATTCCATATCCATCGCCTGAAAACTGGAAATTTCAAGGATTGTAATATGGTTTTTATTGATGTTATCCAGAAAGTCCAGAGGGTTTGTGCCGATATTTCCTCCAAGATGAACTGTAAAACCGCTCTCCTGAAGTGCTGCAGCTGCAATAGAACACGCGGTGCCTTTTCCTGCAGTTCCTGTAATACCAATTACTTTACAAGGGCATTCCTGTAAAAAATATGAAACTGCCGAGGTTATATAAGTTCCCGACGCCCTCGCGGTATTTAGCTCTTTTATATCCGGTCTAAACCCAGGTGATCTGAAAATAGTTTTAAACCTTGAGAGATTTTCAAGATAGTTTTCACCATTTGTCCTGGTTGTTCCTTTTGGAATATTTGTTATTATATTTTTATCCAGAATTTCAATCCGGGTATAATTTTTGCGCAATAGATATTCAGCTGTGGAAATGCCCTCAACACCACCGCCTAAAATACCAATGGGTTCTGCTATTTTAATTAAATTTTTCATATGGGAGATATTAGATTTTTTTACCTTGAGGTCAATTAAAAAAGAGGATAATATTATTGTGTTGCTGTATATTTTAAGTGTGAATGAAATTACAAATATGGTATTTGTAAAAAAAAAGTGTGAATAAAAAAAAATCGTAAAAAATCGTCATAATTGTCTCTTATTTAAAGATATCACTATCAAAAAGAACCAATTTGGAGGATTCATGAAAAAGTTAAATATAAGTCTGGTTTTGTTGCTTTGGGGATTGATTATTGGAAGTGCAGGATGCTCGGGTGGTTCTATAGTTTCGTCATCAGATGACAGTGATACAAATTTGGGCAGTGACAGCAGTAATGACACGGATGCGGATAGTGACACTGATACAGATAGTGA
>JAFGVO010000225.1 GCA_016937935.1 Deltaproteobacteria bacterium
AAATGACGCTGTATACTATGACAGGCCTCAACCTTTAAGACATCCCCTTGTTTTTTATTTTGGTCATACTGCTGTATTTTTTATAAATAAACTGGTGGTAGGAGGATTTTTGCAAAAACGCATAAACAGCAGACTTGAATCTGTTTTTGCAATAGGAGTGGATGAGATGAGTTGGGATGATCTTAATGATGCTCATTATGACTGGCCAACAGTTGATGAAACCCGAGAATACCGAAAACTTGTGAATGTTGCTGTGAATGAATTTATTGACAATGTTAAATTTGAAATGCCAATAGAGTGGAATAGTCCTATGTGGCCTGTGATAATGGGAATTGAACATGAGCGAATACACATAGAAACATCATCTGTTTTGTTTAGGCAGCTTTTAGTTGAAAAAGTTAAAAAGAGTTCTGATTTTATACCTTGTACAACGTATGGAGACGCCCCTGAAAACGTTTTAATACCTGTAAAGGGGGCAACCGTTAAGCTTGGTAAAGATAAAAATCACAGATTGTACGGCTGGGATAATGAATATGGTAAAGCTTCTTTTCAAGTAGAAGATTTTAAGGCATCAAAATACCTTGTTTCAAACGGGGAGTTCCTCCAGTTTATAAATGACGGTGGTTATTCAAAAGATGAATACTGGTCTGATGAGGGGAAGGCCTGGAAGGCGTATCATAAAGCTGTGATACCCGAGTTCTGGAGAGGGGAGGCCGGCAATTACAGATTGCGACTTATGAATGAAGAGATTGAGCTTCCATTAAACTGGCCCGCGGAGGTTTCATATTTAGAAGCGAAAGCCTTTTGCAACTGGAAGGGTAAAATTACCGGGCAGAGTATAAGAATGCCTGATGAAGCTGAATATCGAAGACTTTTAGAGCTATCAGAACTTGACAGGGAGCATTGTGAAGAGCCAATCAACGCAAACTGGAACCTTGAAAAATTTGCATCATCAAGTCCTGTTGACATGTTTAAGCATGGTGAATTTTATGATTTGACAGGAAATGTATGGCAGTGGAATGAGACTCCAATTTATGGTTTTGATGGTTTTGAAGTTCATCCTTTATATGATGATTTTTCAGTTCCTACTTTTGATAATCGTCATGCTCTTATTAAAGGCGGTTCATGGATTTCTACCGGTAATGAAATTGCTCTGAACAGCAGATATGCATTCAGACGTCATTTTTATCAGCACGCGGGGTTTAGATATGTTGAATCTAATAATATGGTAAAAGATGATTTTGATATTTATGAAACTGATGAACTGATAGGTCAGTATTGTGAATTTCATTATGGTGACAATGCTTTTGATACTCCCAATTTTTCAATGACTATAGCTGGACTTGCCGTTGAACAGGTTGAGCCTAAAAGAAGAATTAAAGCTCTTGATATTGGCTGTTCAGTAGGACGTGCCGCTTTTCATCTTGCTGAATCATTTGAAACCGTTGATGCTCTTGATTTTTCTGCCAGATTTATTCAGATAGCCGCAAGAATGCAAAAGAGCGGTTCTATAATGTATGAGAGAAAAGAGGAGGGTGATCTGGTCTCTTTTCAAAAACGTTCATTACAGGATTTGGGGCTAATAAAGAGCTATGACAACATTAATTTTATGCAGCAGGATGCAACAAATTTAAAGCCTGTTTTTACTGGTTATGATCTAGTTGTCGCTGCAAATTTAATAGACAGACTTTATGACCCTGCTAAATTTTTAAAAGAGATTAAAAATCGTATGAACAGTAAAGGTATTCTGTTTATCGCGTCACCATATACCTGGCTTGAAGATTTTACTCCAAAACATCGATGGATTGGAGGCTTTAAAAAAGATGGTGAAGTTGTAACCACCATCGATGGTCTTCATGAAATTTTAGATGAACACTTTACTCTTATAAATGAACCATTCTCTGTTCCTTTTATTTTAAGAGAAACCGCGCGTAAATTTCAGCATACTTTGTCTAATATCACTATCTGGCAGTTGAAAAAATAATGTCCGAAATAATTAATTGAAAATATTTAACCATGGTAAAAAAATCCCGTAATCATAAATTTTCATTCTCTTTTTTTATATTTCTTCTTGAAACTCTTAAGCTCATAATTTATCCAGATTTTTATTATGAAAGAATTAAACAGAAAAAGAGTCTGGGATCTTGGGATGACTGCAATTGCGCTTCTCGTAATTATAACAATGATAGTTCCTGTTACTCCGGTTATAATGGATATTCTGATCTCTTTGAATTTTGCAGTTGCGGCGCTTATTTTTTCAGCTTCAATGTTATTTGCAAATCCTGTTAAGTTTTCTGTTTTTCCATCTCTTCTATTACTTTCAACACTTTACCGGCTGGCTTTAAATATTTCATCTACCAGATTGATTTTAACAAAAGGAGATGCAGGAAATATAATTGGCGGCTTCGGCGGTTTTGTTGTTGGGGGTGATATTATTGTTGGAGCTATAATCTTTATAATCATAACAATGGTTCTTTTTCTTGTTATTACGAAAGGTGCTGAGC
>JAFGVO010000226.1 GCA_016937935.1 Deltaproteobacteria bacterium
ATTTTAAGTGCAGCCCTTATAATTCTCGAATGAAAGTGCTTTGGATATTTGTTGAAAACATCTGCGGTAACTTTGATTCCATTTAAGAGATTAAGCTTTTTAAAGCCGTCCTCGTTTAAAATCTGAGTGTCAAAAAAGTCAGACAAAAAGGCGGATTCCTCTGCAAGCTCTGCAAGATGCTTTGAAACACCACTATTGATCTCTTTTAACGGGACAAGTATCTCATCTCTTATTTTAACTCTGGTAAATTTAAGATTCTTATTGCTTGGATCTGTTGCATATTTAATATTACTTGAGTTAAGCCACTCTATGATCGAATTTCTCGTTACGTTAATTAAGGGTCTGATAATAGTAACGCCTGTTTTAGACTTTCTTAATTTAGGTATTGCCCCGAGGCCGTCAATTCCGGCACCTCGTAAAATTCTAAGAATAACAGTCTCAGCCTGATCGTCTTCAGTGTGACCGGTTGCAATTACTTTGCACCCTTCTTCTTTTGCAATCTCTTCAAGGAGAGCATATCTTTTATTTCTCGCCCACTGCTGCAACCCCTCTTTTTGTCCGGGGGCAACAAGTTCCGGTTTTGTAATCTCTTTTCGTACAGCTTTAATACGGAGGCGCTCAGCCTCTTTTTTTACAAGCAGCCACTCATCAAAAGTTCCATCCCGCAAACCGTGATCAATAAGCCCGGCAACAAGGTGCCTCTCAGGCAGAGCAATCTTTGCAATATTCATAAGTCCAATTGAGTCAGACCCTCCCGAAACAGCAATTAAGATGCCACTATTGTTTTCGATGTCTGAGTTCCAAAGACCTGAAGAAGAATACCCTAAAACAGTACTTTCAGTCAGTTCTTTAAACAGGTTTACTGCCGGTTTTAAATTTTCAGGAACCTCTTTTACCACGCTCAAAACTCCTCTTATATTTTAAATCAACTCAAACTTCTTTTTAAAATAATCAATAGCATCAACAGCTGTTGCGGCTTTAAAAATTACATCATCTCGTCTGTTGTCCAGACTTTTCCCCGCAAGGGACTCTGCCCAGCCCCCGGACTCCCCCATTGCTGCAACCGGTTTATTCATCTGCCACCCGTAGGCAATCTCGCTTAAAGTTCCACTGCCCCTTCCAACGGCGATAATACCGTCAGCCATTCTTGTAATTATTGCGTTTCTGGCTATTCCTATGCCTGTAGGTATGACAAGATCCACATATCTATTGGCAAGATCTGCATCATCCCCTGGCAAAACACCAATCGCCATTACTCTTACAGGGTCCAGTTCATTTCTTCCAAATCTGAAACCTTTACAGGCAGACTCCATTACCCCCGAACCTCCACCACAAACCAGATGCCACCCCTGTTTTGAAATCTCATTACCAACTTTGAACGCTATCTCGCTTACGAGATCAGAGGCCTCAACACCACCAATGACAGCAATTTTTTTTACTAACTGATTCATAAAAATTATCCTTATATATCAAAAACCATCTGTGAAATCCTGATTGCCAGTTTTTCAAGCAGACTGTTTATTGAGCTTTCGGTTTCAATCTGTTCACTGTTAAGAGAGTCCCATACAGGCGTAAAACCCTCTGTTGAAACCAGCACAGGATTTAAAACAAGGTTTCCCTCAGGATCAAAAACAGATACAATTGTATTTATTTTATATATTGTATCAGCAGGAAGCTCTTCATTATTTTCAATTTTAACACCGTCAGTTTTAGAAGTAATGCCGACAACTTTAACCTCTAAAAACCATGAATCACTCGTCTTTTCAGATACAACGTCAATACCTGATGAGGCAATCTCTCTTCTTATTAAACTGGTCAGATCTCCGGATATATTATTATATGAAGTTCCATTGATAACAAAAGGAACAGATATTTTTTTTATTGTATGACTCTTTAAAAGCACAGGGGTATAGCCACATGCGGTAAAAAGCAGTATAACCATAACAGCGAAAGTAATATTATTTAATTTTAACAATTTAGTCCTCATAAACATATTAACTTTAAACATGGCAGCACTATAAATAAAATGAAAAAGAGCAGTAATTTAAAAAAATATCACAAGTATTTTGTGGCAGCAGGGGTGATAATTATTACAGCACATCTGCTTTTTACATATTTTACGTATGATCTTCTCCCTCAAAGAATTCCAGTCCATGCGGGCAGTGGCAACTCTATTATCTTTGGCCCAAAATCTATATCCATATGGTACTCCCTGTTTATCACAAATCTGCTTCTGACAGGCTTTCTCATTTTTTTATCAAACCTTATTTTTCATATCCCCTACAAATATCTATCTATTTATAAAAAGGACCAGTTTTTAAAACTTCCACCTTTTGCAAGGAATGAAATACTGAAAACCCTAAACCTTCACTCCAATATAATAGCACTCACAGGTGGGTTAACTCTGTTTGCGGTACATATTGCATTCTATTTAATTGCAGTAAATAGTTTAAAAACTTTTCCAAATTCAATTTTAGCATTTTTTTCAGTCATTGTTTTTATCGAAATTTTCTTAATGATTATAGCAACTTCAAGAAAAATAGACGACCATATCGCTAG
>JAFGVO010000227.1 GCA_016937935.1 Deltaproteobacteria bacterium
ACTGTATGAATATAAAATGAGTCAATTTCTTTAAATCTACGCTGGGTTGCGGGATCAAATTCATAAATGGTTTCCACACTGTTTCCTAAAAAATCTATTCGAACAGGAAACTCTCTTTCGGGTACAAACAGATCTATAAGGGAGCCTCTTACTGCATATGTTCCTATATCAGTCACTGTGGGGCTTAAAGAGTAACCACCTTTTACAAGGCTTTCCAGCATCTCATCTCTTGAGGTAATTTCTTTTTCAACATTTAAACATCCTTTTAAAAACATATTTACAGGAAGAGTAATACGGCAAAGAGAGGGTGCGGCTATAACAGCAAATTTTAAAGAGTTTAAGGGGTTTAAAGATGAATGATGTGTTAATTTGAATAGGGTTTTAAATCTGTTAAATCTTGCAGTTGAATCTTCAACGATTTCATCATAGGGGCCATATTCGTAATCTTCAAAGAGTGTAACCTGTGAATAATCTGTGCAGAAATAAGACAGATTGTTGTATAGCTTTTCGGCACTTTTAAAATCAGGGGTAATAACAGCTATTGGTTTTTCACTTTCCAGATTTGAAAGAATCTGAGCAAAGGATCCCTTTGTTGTATTTTGAAGATAAAAAAGCGAATCCCTGTTTTTTGATAGATAACTCTTTTTAATATCTTTTAGAGATAAACTCTCAAAATCATTTGAAAAGTTAAAAACGGAGGAGATGGACACAATAATCAGCCGTAGGGATTCTCGTCTACAGATTCTTTAGGAACAGGAGCAGGTTTAGGGGCCGGCTCAGGTTTAACTTCAGGAGCAGGAACTGTTTTAGGAACCGGCTCAGGTTTAACTTCAGGAACAGGAGCAGGTTTAGGGGTGGCGGTTTCAGGTTTAACTTCGGGTACAGTAACCGGTTTAGGTGCGGTTTCAGGTTTAACTTCGGGTACAGTAACCGGTTTAGATGCTGCAACCGGTTTTTTAATAACAGGAGCCGGTTTTACGGTTTCAGCAACTGGAATCATGTTAACTTCGACAACAGCTTTGTAAACACCCTCATCATATGTCCAATCTTCAGGATTAACAGTTCCGGACATTTCTGTATAACCGGGTTTTTTTATGGAATATGAAACAGTCTCTGTAAAATTTCTGCCAATTGTTACAGGAGTTGTTCCTGCCCATTTGTTATCAATCTGAATTACTGCTTTTGTTACATTCGATTGAAAGAGAATAATTGTTTTTGCTTTAACAAGAGAAAGGGTTTCATTAATAGGGCTATTTTCTTCGGCTTGTATTGTTAAAGTCTGAGGTATATATCCAAAAAGTTCGGCACTTATTACAATATCATCAGTAAGAGGTATTGAATCAATAGTCAGTGGGCTGACCCCTTTTAATTCTCCGTTAATTTTTATTTTTGCCTCTGCAATATTCGTTACAATATTAACAGGCCCTGATAATTTTATAACCGGTCCACTATCTTTTTCAACTTCAGAACCAGTGTCTTCACCACTGTCTTTTGCTACAGAATCACTTGAATTGTCTGTGTCTGCAACTGCCTGATTATCAGCTGAAATTTCCTCTGTATCTGTGCTGTTGCTGTCTGAAGTGGATATGTAATAATATACAAGAGATGCAAGAGCTATAAAAATTATTACCGCAATTACAACACCTTGAACTCCACCTGTACTCTTTTCAGCTTTTTTTCTTTTGTCTTCGGAAGCCTGTTTACGCTGTTCTGCCACGTCAATTCTGGAGGTTACATCTTCATCATCATAAACATTATCACTTTTTTCATTATTATCAGATTCCTGAGATTCAGGAGTCTCTGTATTATCATCATCAACCGGGTTCTCTGTATTGTCCTGTTGATCAATATTGTCTTTTTCTTCAGAATCATCTGTTGGGTCTTCATCTTTTTTTGCTTCAAATATTGCCGGTTGAGGACCCGTAACTCCTTTTGCCATTGGAGGTATTACTGAGTCCCTTGTGAGCTCTCTGCCCTCTTTTTTAAATTGAATAATATTTTCAATATTCTGGCGGCTGGCATCAT
The DNA here is from genome assembly GCA_016937935.1 of Deltaproteobacteria bacterium. Classification (GTDB taxonomy): domain Bacteria; phylum Myxococcota_A; class Polyangia; order JAAYKL01; family JAAYKL01; genus JAFGVO01. The sequence goes on from JAFGVO010000227.1 coordinate 2,026, forward strand.
CAAGTTTAATAAATTTAATTCCCATTCCAGGAGGTTTATTTTCATCATCACTGGGTTTTCTGGTCCAGACCACCCTGCCGACCCCAATAATAACAGGAGTATTATCTTCAAGTCTGAAATCAATTTTCATCAAAGTACCCTTGGGCATAGGCTTTTTAGCCCTGATGAAAACACCGCCTGAGCTTATATCGTGACTGTGCTTTTCAATAAAATCACTAATGGTAGCTGTTTTATATCTAACTTTTAAAGCAGCATCTACGCGGTTGTCCTGCCGTTCTTCATTACTCATTTACAAACCCTCCAATAGGTATCAAGGCATAATTAAAAACTATAGTACAATATAATAAATAATTTTCAAATATTCTTGCCTATTTGCAATTTTATAAAAAAACAGAAGATTGTTAAGTTGCAGGGTATCTATTGGCCGGCCGGCATTTTTGTGAACAAGAATATTTAGTCTATAGTTTTTTCAGAAGTGATTTGCCAGGTGGTAAAAAGAGCTTTACCTGTAACCAGGGTGGCGAAAATTCGAGCTTCGATCAGCTGTTCGTCCTCTGACAGATTGATCGAATGGTTACCTGTAATCCACAGTTTATTGCCGGTAATCGGCTCCATCACCCGTGGCATCACCAGGGCGTGACTGTCAAAGATTATGGGCAATTCGAGTCCTGTGGACTCCCTGGTCATTTTTTCAAAGCGCACTGACGCAGCATCTGTTAATGTTATTTCGTAGTACATTCCGTATTCGGCTGCCAAAAGCACCATTCCTATAAAATCCCCATTTGTCAGTGCATCATCGGTATCCACCATCTGCAACAGACAAAAATCTTCCAGTTCGGTATTCGAAACGCAAATAGTAAACGGTTGCAAACCCTCAGTTTTTAAAAGCGGCAAGAGAGGCTCCAGGGATTCTTTCTGTGGAGCAACGAAAGCTGAGGAAAAAGAACTGTATACGTCCTCCATTTCATCAGCCTCCAATTCAGTTAAGGCGGAATCCACGCCCTCTACAGGTACTGCAGGAACCATTTTCTGACGCCCAATTCGACGCCATTCAACACCAAGAGCGCCCGGCATCTGAGTCGGCACATCATTGTGCCATGAATCGTTAGCCACCACTTTACCTATGACCAATCTCCCAGGTTGCAGCAAGCGCTGCAATAAAGCCCTATCGAGCTTTGGACCTTCCATCGATAATACCCACGAACCATCGTCTTGCGGGGTGGCCGTTAGTGTATACCCCAACTGTTCAAACCGTTGCACAATAATAGCCACATCCCCTTCACTTTGAGCGGCATCTTCAGGTTCAACGCGAAGTTCCAGCCTCACTTCGGGCAAATTAGCCCAAAGCGCGTCCGTCTGCTGCTGCAGATCTGCGTCAACATGTCCAGCCTGAAACAGACTGCCGATAAAAGCTGAAAAGGTTATCAGCAGTTTTTCCAAAAAATAAAGAATTCCAGGTTCCGCATTCATGCAAGTCTTCTAATACACTGATAATAAGGTAATAATAGCCATTTGGTGATTACTTGTAATGATTGTTGTGTCTTCTGATGATTGTTCATGATGTATTATCTAGTTTATTTGGTCTGAATTTGCAAAACAATTTTAGGCTATCAGGATAATCTTAAAATCTAAGAACCGTCACTTAGTGTCACCTAAAAGTAAAGTATCTTTTAATAAAGGAGATATTATAAATCTCGGTTAAAAACATTATTACTAGTGTCAAACTTAAATACCCTACTGGAAACTATGCACCCAGAACACGAACTTACTAAAAGTTTATCTTTTGCCAGTGTATCAATTATTTGCTGATCACTATTATCAATTTTGCCGAGAGCGTCTAAAGCATAAAACGCATAAACGCGAGCAGCAGGGTTTAACCCTCTTAGAACTTGTCGAATAAGATCGACTCGTCCAGCATTCATTAGGGCTAAAGTAGCTTTATAAGCATCTGGAGGTTGACCGCTAATATAACATTGTGAACCTACATCTATACTGGAATATGGATCTGTAAGGTACTCGAACTCACTTTTAAGTTCTGGTGGAATCGGAACAATATTTGAGTGACCAAGATGTGTTTTAAATTTTTGAAGCAAGGATTCATAATTATCAAAACGAAAACGATTCTTAGCGTAATAATTTTGATCGGAATCTGAATATGTAAAAGCATCACCCAGAGCATTTTTATATATTGAAAATATCTCTGCTGGAATTTTTTTGCTGAAGTCACAACTCAAACGAACTTCTGCAATTTTTCCATAACCGCTTAGTATTTTTAACGAACATGAACCATATCCCGCATACAAAGAGCGTTCCAATATCTGGTAACCCAGGCCTAACTTTTTGGGACGTTCAGAAGAAGCATTGTCAGGAAATTTAATAATAGTTTTTTCAAAATCATCCTCCATGGGAAATTTTTGACGAAAATTCAAAATCATATTCAAATCTGATTCTACCCATTTGCGATTAATGTTTTTGGGGAGTTTAATTTTTTTATTGAAAGCAACTTCAAAATTTGCAGGTAGAGATAATATTGGATCTTGAGGCTTTTTATCATATTTAATTGTTTTATTTTCACTTGCTGCAGATAAAGAATTTGTGAGCAAATGAGTTTTTGAAGGCTCAGAAATTAAAGATAAATTTGAAGACTTAGTGTCAACATCCAATGTTTTTTTATCACACCCCAAATTAATGGATGTAAAAATTATCAAAAGTACAATAAATCTCTGGATTTTATAAATCATACTTTTTACGACACTCTAAACCTGAAAAAGTTAATATAATGTTTTAGGTTAAATAAAGGCCATTTGGTAATTGGTTGTAATGACAGTTATCTCTCCTGATTAGTATTTTTGAGATAAAATTTACTCTATTTATTATTTATTTACAAAATAATTTTGAAGTTTGTAGATGAGGAATTAATTTTAGAACAGTTTACATCTCCTAAAATATTAACAACTGTTATAAAACTGGTGAATTCAAACTTTTATGTGATAACGTAAAATAATTATTTAATGATTTTTAAAGAAAAAAAGGTTTAAAGAATAAGGTGCAGTTTTGATGCTGAATAAAAAATTACAATACCTCAAAACCCTCAAAGATATCAGAATGTCAGGACCGTCCCTGTTATGAAGAAATTGAGGATTTTTGATATTGTTGTTGTTCTGGTTCTTCTTTTGTTAACCGGGGCGAATGTTTGGGTGGCTGTTGATATGACGGTGTTTGGGGGGGAGGCTGTTGTTGGAGATGTTTATGTGGCCATGGCCTCTATTGTATTGTCCACCATATTTAGTATTTACCAATTTATAATGTTTGTAATTCGTATTGCCAAAAAAGATTTTAAGGGCGTTGCAGGGAGGTTGTTACTTTTATTAAGTTTTGTTTTGTTCATGGTTATCAATTTTTTATTATATTTGTTTATTCTGGGTTTTACCGGTCCAAACCATTAAAATTATATTAAATTTATGGACAGAAGCTTTGTATAGGTTTAATATTATTCATCTTTATTAAATAATTTTCAATACATGTAGGTAAAAAGTGCAAGCTCTTGCACTTTTGGCTGGCATTTGTGGCATTTATGATATTTGTTGAAGCGCGACTAAAGGGATTATTTGAAGCCCTGTTTGACTTTTAGAGAATTTGTTTGCAATTTATGGTTTTTTTTAATTAGTGAAAAGTTCACTTTTTTGCTCAAAAAAGCGGGTTTTTTGATGTTAAATATATCAAATTATGGAGTGGTTTCTTCAAAGGATTCAACTTTTACAAGCCCGCCGGTGCTTGTTGTTGTGAAATTGAAGATGGCGAAGCGATATCCCATGAAAAACTGCCACTCATTGTTCAGGGTGAGGTTGTTGCCTATTGTTGTGAACGTTTTACCATCTGTGCTGTAGGAGAAATTTGCCTGTCTTCCTGAGCCTGTCTGGATGTCAGCTGTTGCCCTTAGCCATATCTGACTGCCGGAAACAGAAACGCTTTCTACTTCTGTTCCTGTGCTTGTGGTATTCCAGTTGTTGTCCATTGTCAGGCCGTTTGTCATGACGACAGAATTGCTTCCTCCTGTTCGTTTTACTCCTACCCATGCTGATGTCTGGCGAAATACTGCCAGGCCGGCCCGGTCTCCATCTGCCATCTGACTGATGTCCATTTTTATGGTGGCTGTGGATTTGGGCCCTCTTATTCTGCGTGTCAGAGTATTACGGGCACTGTAGATGTCATTTGTGACAGTTGCGGTTTTAAGTACCAGCCCGTTATTCAGACTCCAGCTTGTATTTACCGGGTTGTGATTCCATTCCCATTCGGGACGGAGTGCGGTTCCTGTAAAGGTATCGGTACCCACACTGGATCTGACCACGTGATGGGCGGGTACATCCGGGTGTGGATAGGAAGAACCCCATCCGCCATTGACCAGCTGTACACTCGGCCATCCGTTTGCCCAGGTTACAGGGGCAAGTACGGGCATGCGGCCCCCTGGGTATGCATCAACAAATGCCATGTAATACCAGTCTCCTTTTGAGGTATTTACAAAACCGCCCTGATGGGGGGCACCTCCGCCCTGAATTGGACTTGAAACATTGTCCACAAGAGTCTGAATTGTGTAGGGGCCCAAGGGTCCGTTTGTGGAACGGAGAACAAATTCAGCATTAGGGGGGCGTGTGAGCAGAATGTAGTAGCTACCCTCATGTTTGAAAAATCTGGATCCTTCAAGGGTAACATTTCCTGAATCATATACCATTTGAGGTGTTCCCACCTGACTTTTTCCATCTGACGACAGCTCTGCAACGTAGATTTTTGAATTTCCATAGGCAACGTACATTTTGTTGTCATCGTCTATAAAAAGACCTGCATCGTAATAACAGTTGTTGATTGTTGAATGAGCTTCCCATGGTCCATCAATTGAGGTTGCTGTGTACACATATGTTTTTAAAAAATCTACACATCCAAGCCAGTAAAAGGTCTTATTGTCAGGGCGATACTGAAGAGTTGAAGCCCATATTCCGTTTACATATGCATTATCACCGTCCATATTGTATTTATTGCCCCAGTCAAGGGATGGTACAGAATGGCCCGCATACTCCCAGTTAACAAGATCATAGGAACGTAAAACCGGTGCGCCCGGTGAATAGTGCATTGTGGAGGCAGTGTAATAAAAAGTATCATCTACACGAATGACCTCACAGTCTGCGAGATCTTCCCAGATCACAGGATTGGTGAAGTTGGAGTTGTCCGTATCCCAAGGTATGTCTGTATCTGCACCAGTATCTGCCACGGTATCAGAATCAGCAGTTGAGTCCGCGGAAAATTCAATCCAGTCAACGTCTCCGTTGTAAGTACCGTTATCACTGCTCACGAGATAAACTGTATGAATTCCTGTAACAGATGAAAGGTCAGCCTCTGCAGATTCAAAGGTTTCCCAGCTTCCTGTGTTTGGAACTTC
>JAFGVO010000228.1 GCA_016937935.1 Deltaproteobacteria bacterium
GAAGTTCCAAACACAGGAAGCTGGGAAACCTTTGAATCTGCAGAGGCTGACCTTTCATCTGTTACAGGAATTCATACAGTTTATCTCCTGAGCACAGACAATGGTACTTACAACGGAGACGTTGACTGGATTGAATTTTCTACCGGTTCATCAACTGTTGATTCAGACACATGGTCAGATACAGGCTTGGATACTGACGTAGATTCAGAGACTTCTACAGATCCTGTTTTTCATATTTTTCTATTGCTTGGTCAGTCAAATATGGCCGGTTTTCCAAAAGCGCTGGACGCAGATAAAGTTAAAGATGATCGTATAAAGGTGCTTGGTTATGATAACTGTTCATCTACTGGACGTATTGAAAATCAGTGGGCCACAGCCTCTCCTCCTCTTCATGAATGCTGGAACGGGGCAATAGGTCCAGGGGATTATTTTGCTAAAACAATGATTGGGCATTACAAGGACGGAGATACCATCGGACTTGTTCCATGTGCAATAAGCGGAGAGAAAATTGAAACATTTATGAAGGATATCGGAACAAAATACGACTGGATTGTTGATCGGGCAAAACTGGCCCAGCAGGCAGGTGGAGTCATTGACGGTATTTTATTTCATCAGGGGGAATCAAATAATACTGATACTGACTGGCCGGGGCATGTGAGTACTCTTATAGGGGATCTTAAAGCCGATCTTGGACTCCAGGATATTCCCTTTTTAGCAGGTGAGCTTTTAATAGGAGGTTCATGTGAAGACCATAATATTCAGGTTAACAGGCTTCCTGATTTTATAGACAACGCTCATATAATATCATCTACGGGTCTTCTTATTGATCCTGCAGATACATTAAATGTTCATTTTGGTCACGATGCCCAGGTGGAATTTGGTAAACGCTACGCCGCAGAAATGATTAAAGACCTTGGATTGTGAGTTTTTAAAATTACAATATTGTGTCTGCCGGGATTATTGGAACAATATTGAATCAAAACCATTCTGGTAATTTCTTAAAAATGCCCTTTTTTCTAGTGATTAATATTTCAAAAATAATTTATAAATATTTATAATTACACTCTTTTTTTTAAATGCGTCAAAAGTCGGGAGGTTGAGGAGCTTCTATGGCATATATTTTGCGGTAAGTGTTTGTGACGATTTGTATATGGAGAACTTATACACTTGTTCAAATTTCAAAAAGGAATGCTACTACTACAATAAGGTTCAAATATGACAACCAGCAACTGCAATAACGACAAACTCAATCTGTTATATGAAATGAACACCCTCCTTGCTAATGAAGATGATATTCAAACTGCACTTTTCGGGATTTTGAGGCTGATGAATAAAAAGATGGATATGCAGCGAGGCATGATTGGCATCTTTAACAGGCGTTCTGAACAGATCTATGTTGAAGCCGCCTATGGTCTTACATTTGAAGAGAAAAAAAGGGGGCGCTACTCCCTGGGGGAGGGCATCACCGGAAAAGTGGCTGAGGACGGAGAGCCTATAGTTGTTCCTGCTGTTGGAGAAAATCCTGATTTTCTTGATAGAACCGGCTCAAGATACAACATTAATAAAAAGGATATTTCCTTTATCTGTGTTCCCATTAAATGGAACCGTGAAGTAATTGGAACTCTAAGTGTTGACAGACCAATTGCAAACAAGCAGCAGCTTGAAGAAGATTTGGCTGTGCTTTTAATTATTTCGGTAATGATCTCTCAAAAAGTAAGTGTACACAGGGCTATACATGAAGAGAATCAGATGCTTCTTGAGCAGAACGCACGGCTCCAGTATGAACTGAAAGAAAAATTCAGGCCTGCAAATATTATCGGAAATTCAAAAGGGATGAGGGTTGCATACGAGCTTATTAAAAAGGTTTCTAAAACCCAGACATCGGTGCTGATACTTGGTGAAAGCGGTGTGGGAAAAGAGCTTTTTGCTCATGCCATTCATTATGACAGTGACAGAGCAAACAAACCTTTTATTAAAGTTAACTGCAGTGCTCTTCCCCCCACATTAATTGAGAGTGAACTGTTCGGACATGAAAAAGGGGCCTTTACAGGTGCTGTAAATATTCGCAAAGGGCGATTTGAACTGGCTGATGGAGGTACAATATTTTTAGATGAAATTGGTGAACTCTCTTTGAATGCCCAGACTAAACTTTTAAGAATTTTACAGGAGAGGGAGTTTGAAAGGGTTGGGGGGTCAGTCTCTATAAAAGTTAATGTGCGGGTTATTACTGCTACAAACAGAAATCTTTCTGAGCGTATTGAATCGGGAGAATTTAGAGAGGACCTTTTTTATCGCCTCAATGTTTTTCCCATTGTGGTACCTCCGCTTCGTCAGAGAAAAAATGATATACCCATGCTGATAAATCATTTTATTGAAAAATATAACAAGATGATGAACAAAAAAATTACCAGGGTTTCGACTCCTGCAATAGATATGCTAATGTCATATCACTGGCCCGGCAACGTAAGAGAGCTTGAAAACTGCATTGAGAGAGCAGTAATTATGGCTGACGAAAATGTAATTTTGGGACAACACTTGTCACCGACTCTGCAGACGGTTTCCACAACTGAAAAATTAAGTGACGGTCCATTGCAGAAACAGCTTGATATGCTTGAGTACACAATAATTATGGAAGAGCTTAAAAGGTGTAAAGGCAATATGTCAAAAACATCTCAGAGTCTTGGGCTTACAAATAGAATAATGGGACTGAGGATTAAAAAATACGGAATTGATATAAGGCATTATAAAAATGTCACGTGATTTAGAAAAAGGTCAGCTTGGCATTATGCCTTGCGATTTTTTTCACAAGGGACACTGCAGAGCATTTAAAAACATTATAGCTTCTTATGTGGAAGACCCCATGGGTGGAGGGACATTTACAGAAGAAAACAGTGATCTCCTTATATGGGGATTATCACGACACTCTTCAAGTTTTACCCTTTTTGGAATACATGAAGGTCTGCCTGCAGGAGTTGCAGTATGTTTTATAAACTACTCAACTTTTAAAAGAGCTCCATTTATTAATATTCATGATCTGGCTGTTCTGCCAAAATACCGGGGTCTAGGTATTGGCAAGTCACTTCTGGCGGCAGTTTCAATAAAAGCAATGGACCTTGAATGCTGTAAAGTTACACTTGAAGTTCGCCAGGATAATAAAACAGCACAGGCTCTTTATAAAAGCTTCGGATTTTCTCCATTAACACCTCCCATGGATTATTGGTCAAAGAGTATTTGATCAGTATAATTTAATTTACCTGATATCTTTGTTCTAAAATGTATGGTTCAAAACCTCATTTACAATAATGTAGGGTTCCCCATTGCTAAACTCCTTATAAACAGATGGTTTGCCATAAAATAAAACTGGCACGTTTAATGCTTTACTTCAAATACAAGGGCGCAAAAGAAATTTTCACCACGCCTTTCGGGAGTTAAAAATGAAAGCGATAAAGATACTGAAAGATAGAAAACTCCAGGTATTGAAAAATGGAAGTGACGATCATGAGATTGAGTGCGACAAATCAAGCCTTTCCGGTTCTGTAAGCCAAAGAGCTTGTGTTTTTTGCGGATCACGCGTTGTTTTGTATCCAATTGCTGATGCAATACATCTTGTTCACGGACCAATTGGTTGTGCTGTTTACACATGGGATATCAGGGGCTCAATCTCTTCGGGGCCGGAACTTCACAGGTTATCATTTTCTACAGATCTTAAAGAGAATGATGTTATTTATGGAGGGGAGAAAAAACTTGTAGCTGCAATAGATGATCTTGTTGAGAAATATAAACCCAATGCTGTTTTTGTATATGCCACATGTATTATAGGAATCATCGGAGATGATGTTGCAGCTGTTTGCAAAAAAGCAGCTGTAAAATTTAACCTGCCTGTTATTCCTGTTCATTCAGAGGGATTTAAAGGAACTAAAAAAGATGGCTACAAAGCTGCCTGTGACGCAATTTTTACTCTCATTGGTGATGTTGAAAACCACGAAACAGAACCACTAAGTATAAATATTTTAGGTGAGTTTAATCTTGCGGGAGAAGCCTGGAAGATTAGAGAGTATTACGAAAAAGCAGGAATTAAAGTTTGTGCGGTTTTTACAGGTGATGGAAGAATTGATGAGATAAAAAATTCCCATAGAGCCGCGTTGAATGTTGTTCAGTGTTCGGGTTCAATGATGAACCTTGCTAAAATGATGGAAGAGAAATTTAATATCCCATTTTTACGGGTTTCGTATTTTGGTTTTGAAGATACAGCAGATGCTCTTTATAAAGTTGCTGAACATTTTGGTGAAAAAGAGATTATTCACAAGATGCGGGAACTTGTAAAAGATGAGATCAGTGAAATATATCCACAGATATTAAATTACCGTGAAAAACTGAAAGGCAAAAAAGCTGCTGTATATGTTGGGGGTGCTTTCAAGGCATTTTCACTTGTTACAGCTCTTAGAAATTTGGGAATAGAAGTTGTTCTTGCGGGATCACAGACGGGAAACAAAGAAGATTATGTAACCCTGAAGAAGATGTGCAATGAGGGAACAATAATTGTTGATGATTCTAACCCTGTTGAGCTGGCTGAATTTGCAATTCAAAAGGAAGTGGACATTTTTGTGGGCGGAGTGAAGGAACGTCCAATTGCAATGAAAATGGGTATTGGTTTTTGTGATCATAATCATGAGCGCAAGATTGCTCTGGCGGGTTTTGAGGGGATGCTCAATTTTGCAAAAGAGGTTTACGAGACAACGATGAGTCCCGTATGGAATCACTATCAGAAGAGGGCGTGGTATGAGTAAAGTTGTAACAAAAAATTCGTGCAGTTACTGTTCTCCACTTGGTGCAAGCCTTGCATTTAAAGGAATTGAAAATTGTATCACCATGCTCCACGGATCTCAGGGTTGTGCCACATATATGCGGCGATTTCTGATAAGCCACTTCAGGGAACCAATGGATATTGCCTCGTCAAGCTTTACTGAAGAGACAGCAATTTTTGGAGGTGGTGAAAATCTTAAGCGGGGACTTGATAATATTGTAAGCCAGTATGAACCGGGAGTGATCGGTCTTGCAAGCACCTGTCTGTCTGAAACAATTGGCGATGACATGTCTTTTCATGTAAGGGAGTACTATAAGAAACGTGAGAATAGTTCCACTCCGGTTATCATTGAGGTTTCAACACCAAGTTATAAAGAGAGCCATGCTGAAGGGTTTCACGGGGCAGTAAGAAGTGTTGTTGATAAACTGGCTGCCGGGGAATCTGCAGATGATGGTCCTGTAACAATTTTTCCGGGAATGGTTTCATGTGAGGATTTAAGATATCTTAAAGATGTTTTTAACAGATTTTCAAAAAGTTTTGTCATGGTGCCCGATTACTCTGAAACCCTTGAAGGGGGTGTATGGAGGGAGTACCAGAAGATTCCTCCCGGAGGAACAACTGTTGAAGAGCTTAAGCGTATGGGGTCGTCAGCCGGAGCCATTGAGTTCAGCAGCGTGATAACTGATAAACAGAGTCCTGCAAAACTGTTAAATGAAAAATGCGGAGTTGATTTTAAACGAATTGATATACCTGTTGGTCTTTCAAATTCGGATTCATTTTTTCAAAGTCTGTGTGAGATGACAGGTACACCCATGCCTGACCATTATAAAAAAGAGCGGGGAAGATTAATAGATGCCATGGGTGACTCCCATAAATATCTTTTTGGAAAACGTGTGATTATTTATGGGGATGAAGATTTTACAATTTCACTCTCTTCATTTCTCCTTGAAGCTGGATTAAAAATTGTAATTTGCGGTTCAGAGGCAAAGAGCGGCAAATTTAAAACTTTAATGACAGAACTTGCCTTGAAGCATCAGTGCACAGAGATTAATATTCTTGAAGGTGCAGATTTTGGAGATATCGAAGATGCGGCTGTAGAGGCAGGTGCTGACCTGATAATTGGAAGTTCTAAAGGGTTTAAACTTTCTAAAAAAATTGATGCTCCATTAATAAGAGTTGGTTTTCCCATTCACGACAGAGTCGGTGCTCAAAGGGTACTCCATCTTGGATATGCAGGTGCTTTAAACCTATTGGACCTGATAACAAATACAATCATTGAACAACGCCAGAGTAAAAGCAGTATCGGCTATACTTATATGTGATCTGTAATGTAAGAGAGGATTATTATGAAAATTGAAAACCATCCCTGTTTTAACGGCAAATCAAGACATGAATATGGGCGGATTCATCTTCCGGTTGCTCCTAAATGCAATATTCAGTGCAACTTTTGTAACAAGAGGTACGATTGTGTTTCGGAAAGCAGGCCCGGGGTAACAAGCAGTGTGCTGACACCGGCGCAGTCAATGGCTTATCTTAATGATTATATGGAAAAGTCAGATAATATTTCTGTTGTTGGTATTGCAGGCCCTGGCGATCCTTTTGCAAACGCAGAAGATACTATGGAGACATTAAGGCTTGTGAGAGCAAAATATCCTGAAATTCTTTTGTGTATTGCAACAAATGGTCTGGAAATTGAGCCGTGGATACCTGAGCTTGTCGAACTTAAAATCAGTCATGTAACAATGACAATTAACGCGGTGAATGTAGAAGTTGCTACAAACATGTATAGCTGGGTCAGGTACAATAAAAAGATGTACAGGGGTGAACAGGCCGGAAAACTGCTTATTGAAAAACAGCACTCTGCACTTAAAAAACTAGTTGAGACGGACATGATAATTAAAGTTAATACTGTTGTTGTGCCCGGCAAAAATGATTTTCATATTGATGACATTGGAAATTATCTTCTTGAAATGGGAGTTGATGTTCAAAATTGCATGTCTCTAAAACCTATTAAGAATACACCTTTTGAAAATATACCTGAACCTGATCCTGTAACAATGGGAAGAATTCGTTTAAAAGCGTCAGGCTATGTGGAGCAGATGAGTCATTGTCAGCGCTGCCGTGCAGATGCTGCGGGGCTTATAACTGATAAATGTATTGATGAAAGTAATCCTCTGGAAAAGTATGCACGTATGAATATCAACCCTTCTGAGCATCGGCCTAACATTGCTGTGATAAGTAAAGAGGGATTTCTTATTAATAATCATCTGGGTGAGGCTTATGAGTTTTTAGTTTATGGAAAGGATGAAAAAGGAGATGCTGTTCTTGTTGAAAAAAGACCTGCACCTGAGCCTGGAAGCGGTAACAAACGCTGGGAGAATGTGAGCGAAATTTTAAAGGACTGCAGCAGCCTGCTGGTCGGAGATATCGGGCCCACACCTTCGAAGATAATTACTGATAAAGGTATTAAGGTCTGGAGGGTAGACGGGATTATTAATGACATTGTTCCCCTTGCTATTAACGGCGGGGATCTGACACCCTTTTCAAAATCTGAAAAGTTCAGTTGCGGAGGCGGTTCATGTGGGGCGGAGGCACAGGTTGCTCATAATTGTTAAACTGTTTTTAATTTTGCAAATGTAACAGGAGTTTTACCTTGTTAACTTATAACTACAGCCAATTCAGGAAAATTGCTATTTCGGACACAACCCTAAGAGATGGGGAGCAGCAGCCTGGTCTCTGTTTTTCAACGAAACAGAAAATTAAGATACTAGATGCGCTAATTGATATTGGTGTGGACGATATTGAAATAGGTTGTGCGGCAATGTACAATGACGAACAGAAATTTTTTGATTACGCCGCTAAAAAATATATTGATAAAAGGCTTTCTCTCTGGTGCAGATTAAACCCCCATGACCTAGATATGTCTATACGATCGGGTATTAAAAATGCACATATCAGTATTCCATGTTCTGACATTCAGATGGAAGCAACCTCCTTTTGCAGAAGTAAAGTTATCGACACTTTGTACACCATGTTTCAGACAGCCCAGGATAATGATATAAATGTAAGCCTGGGTTTTATAGACGCCACAAGAAGTAATGTTGACTTTATATTAATAATGACAGAAATAGCCAACAGTCTTAACATTAAAAAAATAAGATTCTCAGACACAGTAGGAATTGCAATGCCATCATACATCTCAGGACTGTCCAATATTCTTGTAACCCACTTTAACGGAATGGTTGAATTTCACGGACATAATGATCTCGGCCTGGCAACAGCAAACTGCATAAGCGCAGCCCAGGGTGGTGTTCACTCGATTAGTGTAACAGTAAACGGTCTTGGGGAGCGTGCGGGAAACGCATCATTGGAACAGGTAGTGGCAGCCCTGTACATTGGCCTCGAACTTGATACAGGTATTAAAATTGAAAAAATAAATAATCTCTGCAAACTTGTAGAAAAAGAGTCAAAAATTAAAATACCTGATAAAAATCCCATAACAGGAAAAGCCATAAATAAGCACGAGTCAGGAATTCACTGTAACGGAATAGTAAAAAATATGGAGACCTACCAGTTTTACAAACCCGAAACATTTGGAAACAAAAACATAGAACTTGTATTGGGAAAACACTCAGGCAGCTCAACAGTAATACATATTCTGGAATCACACGGCATAAAAATAACAAGAAGCAAAGCCAGAGAACTGCTGCCCTCACTAAAAAAAATAGCCAGCAAAAACAAAGGTGAAGTCTCCCACCAGCAACTAATAGATCTGGTACAATCAACCCCAACGTAACAACCACCCCTGCCTGTAAGGGCACGGCGTGCCGTGCCCAGATACCCTCCGCCTGTAAGGGCACGGAGCGCCGTGCCCAGATACCCTCCGCCTGTAAGGGCACGGAGCGCCGTGCCCCTACGATATGTTATTGACAATAAATATTTTTGTATGATTATTGTGCCAGGTAAATAAATGTATAATCCCGACTTACATCATCGAAAGTCCATTCGTCTTGACGGTTACGATTACACGCGAGAAGGATATTATTTTATCACTGTTTGCACACATAAACATTTGCATCAATTTGGTGAAATATTGGACGGGTTTATGGTATTGAACGATGTTGGTCACCTAGTAATTGATGAATGGAAAAAAACAGAAACAATTCGCGACAATGTAATATTGGATGAATGGGTTGTAATGCCAAATCATTTTCATGCTGTTATACGTACAAACCCCGATTGTAGGGGCACGGCGCGCCGTGCCCCTACGACGAATGAATTGTTTGGGCAACCTGTGTCTGGTTCAATTTCGACTATTGTTCGATCATTTAAATCTGCGGTTACTAAAAGGTTTCATGAAATTCCCGGTAATGAAAATATGCAATTATGGCAGCGTAATTTTTGGGAACATATAATCCGTGATGAAGAATCCCTGTTTAATATTCGTAAATATATTGAAGAAAACCCGGCAAGATGGGAGAGTGATAAAATGAATGAATTCGGAATTGACTGAGAGTTATTATCGGTACATTCCGGAATTTGCAGTGATTGCTGCGGGACAGGCTATTTCTTTATAAATAAGAGTGGGAACGTCGCTAACCTCAAACCAGTCAACAAACCATTTACAGCCAGCCAGAAGATCCTCGCGTCCTGTTGCTCCAAAAATAGAATTGCATTTATCCATGACACAACTTTGAAGAACAGATGTTGATGCGCCTGTACCATAAGTGCTTTTGCAGGTTGATAAAAAGCCTCCGTAGTTAGCACCAAGGCTGGATGATGCAACTCCCCACTGTTTTGAACATGCATCAAAAGCACCAACACCGCCACCTGGAATCTGAATATCAAATAGTCCGCCAGCGACATCGTAACCTATATTGACAGCCTGAACTATCATGGTTTTTCCAATAACTCGCCCACCCGTAAAATATAACTGATAGCATTTTCCGCAAATATCACCTGTTACAGGTACCGCGGCATAGCCGTAAGAGAGTTTATTTCCAACTGCCCATGGGGCAAGGTTCCAGCATGCATATCCATCACCGCCATTACAAGCGCTTGTAATACTATCATCAACACCTTGACTTACATTGCTTTGTGAACAGCTGGGAGCCGGGTTACCTGTAAAGACATTTGAAGTCCAGCTGCAATGAAGTTTGCAGCAATCCCAGTATCTGATTGCCTTACCTGAGTTTCCTCCAACCGGAACCGGAGGAGGAGCAATGCCCCAGTCACTGTCAGAGTCTGAACCTGTATCAGTTACTGAGTCCGAGCCGGTGTCTGATATTGAGTCCGAACC
>JAFGVO010000027.1 GCA_016937935.1 Deltaproteobacteria bacterium
AACCGCGTCAGGAGAGACCCTTGATGGAGAGGTGTAAAAATCCCTGTAAGGATGATTGAATATTGCCACCTTCATCTTAAAAAATCCTATCCTGTTAACCATTCATCTTTTTCTTTAAATTAATCTTGATATTAACTTTGTTCATGTAACTTTTTTTCATGGCATCTTCTAAAAGATCATTGTTTTCATACTCATAACCAAACACCTTTTTCCACAACACAATATCCTCCATGCACATGTAAAAAAACACTTTATCATGCCATGGTTCAAGAGCCTCATAAGCATGGGAAAACATCTTTTCTTTTATGTCAGTACTGTATGAAAATTTATTTGCAATATTATTAAAAGCAAACTCAAGCACCCTGCTTTTCATGGCACTCTTTCTAAGTTGTTTTATCACCGGTTTTGTAAAGGTCAGGGTACCTAAAGAGACCATTGCAACATCTCCTGAGTCAAACTCATCTACCAAACGGTTAAATATTTTCTCATACTCTGCAAAAGAGTTTTTGTAATAGATAATCGGATGAAAATGAAACCCCACAAGAGCACCTTTTTTTGCCATCTTTTTGGCAGACTCTATCCTTTTATCTAATGACGCAGTTCCATGTTCTTCGTTATTTACAATTGTATCTGTATTAAGAGACCATGTAAAAATCATATTGGGAGGAAGCTCCCTTGAAAGGAGATACTCAATATTTGAAGATTTTGTTTTAAATTCCAGAATGACATTTGGATACTTCACTGCAAATTCTATGAGAGCATCAAGCTGCCCGCCAATGTTGCCGTAAAGAAGAGAGTCCGAAGACTGTCCGGTTCCAATGTGATAAACTTTGTCTCTGTCAATATGTATTGACTTGAGCGTTTGTGAAAGATTATCTATTAAATGAACTTCACCATTTTTGTAAAAAGTTTTTACCGCGCAGTAACTGCAGTTAAAGGCGCACCCCTCGACAGCATCAAGGGTTAACAGATTACAACATCTTGTTTTAGATGAAGCCACAGGACATGTTCCAAACCCTGTATTGTCAGCGGTTCGTAAAACAAGATTCTTTTTTACCGGCGAAGGGGCAGGACTTCCTGAAAATCCATCATAATCAGTAACCGACTCTTTTAAATCATTCCACTGACAAACAACATAATTAAAAATTTCTTTTCCTGATGTGCCTGTAAAATCAATCAGCTCATTTAAAGGCTTCTGTTTCCATGAGGCGAAATCCAGACCACAGTCAACCATCTGTTTTAACATAGAATGGGAAAACCGATATTTCAACGAGGCTTTCTCAAGAGTCTCCCTGTCAGTTTTATCAAGAGCCGCAAATTCACCTGTAAGAGAGATGGTTTTAAAGAGATCAGCTTTTGTTGTTTCATCTTTTTTCATTTATTTTTTTCTAAACCAGGCTTAAAATTACAAAGCTCATCAATAACATTCAAAACACCATTTTCAAGTGAACTGACAATAATTGTTTGAAGCTGATCTTTTGACAAAATCTTATCAGATCCATAGTCGGAGATAACCTTTATCAATACAATAATATTTTTATCATCAATCACTGACAGGCTCTTAACAAAAAAAGCGCCTTCCATATCTGCAAGCAGATCACTGGTCCCATTCTCCCACCGTGTCTTTGGCTTTGTAACCGTCTCAAGAGGCATAATACAAATATTATTTTTATCTGATAATTGAAGGTTCGAAGTAAAAACAGTTCTGTTTTCAAAAAAAATTTTTGAAACAAAAGCAGGAGTTCCAATTTTAATAGAATCGTCACTGCATGCGGCTGTTCCAAAATTTAAACAGCAATCATAACTCTCTTTATTTAAAATCCATTTAAGAGCCAACGCTGTGTTTTCACCCCCTAATCCTGAAACAATAAGATCAATTTTTTCAGATTTAAAAACACGATAAGGGCTGGTGTCATACTGTTTAAGTCCGAGATTTTTTATTAAAGGCTTCGCCTCATGAAAAAGGGCCACATGAATCAGAAGACTCTTTTTTTTTACAGCTTTCATAGATTGTATTTTTTAACGGGGAACATGTTACACCTTTTAAAGTTCAATCACTTCCACACTGGCAACTGCTTTTTCAATAAAATCTTCAAAGTCACGCCTCTTTTCATATCTTTTAATAACTTTGAGGCTCCCTTTCGTCTGGGGATGTTCGGGAACAAAAAGAGTGCAGCAATCTTCAAATGGAAGTATTGAAATATCATATGTTCCAATCTCTTTTGCAAGATCCATTGTTTCAATTTTATCCATAGTCAAAAGTGGTCTGAAAATCGGAAGTTCAGCAGCATCTTCAACAAGGGCCATATTCTCAAGTGTCTGACTTGCAACCTGACCAAGATTCTCTCCTGTTGCAAGAGCTTTAATACCATCTTTTTGTGCAAGCCTCTCAGCAATTCTTATCATTGCTCTTCGGTACATTAAAACCAGATAATCAGAGGTCGCAGCCTCCTGCATAGCCTCCTGCATCTGTGCAAACTGAACCACATAAAGTCTAAACCGCTTCTGCCTTTTAGCGAGAACTTTTGCCAGATCAATAACTTTTAATTTTGAACCATCAGGGGTGTAGGGGAAAGCATGAAAATAGACTCCTGTAAGAGCAATACCTCTTTTTTGAAGCAGGTGTCCTGCAACGGGAGAATCAATGCCCCCTGATAATAAAAGTGCCATTCTTCCAGATGATCCCACCGGAAGACCGCCGGATCCTTTTAGTTTTTCTGTCCAGACAAAACACCATGTGTGCCCCACTTCTACACCAATATTCAAATCGGGATCTTCAAGATTAACCCCATAGCCCGTTGCAACATTAACCGCAGAGCCAACTTCTATGCCAATTTCACTTGACGTATGAGAAAAATGTTTATCTGAGCGCCTGGCCGAAATTCTAAAAACCGTCTTTTCATTTCCAGGATACTGTTTTGCAAATGAAACTGCATGGGCTGTAATCTCTGCAATATCTTTTTTACAAAAGATAACAGGGGATACTGACGAGATACCAAATACCCACCTAAGCCTGTAAAGAATATCATCATCACTGCTGCCCACAACAAAGATTCGTCCCTTGGAGGGAACAACCCTCACATCTTCGCGCTCTTTTAATGACCTTTTAACATTATCAACAAGCATTTTCTGAAAGATATGCCTGTTGCCCCCTTTCAAATAGAGTTCCCCTATTCTTAGAGCAACACCTGCCCCCTCATAAATATCTTCAGTCTGATAACTTCTTTTTAAAAAACT
>JAFGVO010000229.1 GCA_016937935.1 Deltaproteobacteria bacterium
AAACCCTGTCAAGAAAAAAATATTAAATGATGTCGTTTTTTTCAATTTTTTCACAAGTAAAATGACTATTTGGGCTGAATAGTTACGAAAAGTTTTTCTTATGTACATTTTTGAGTTTTTGAGTTATGAGGATTCAACAGTTAGTCAATCTAGGCTGATTTTAAAATAATATATAAATCATAATATGGCGGGTTATCGTGATCAGGATTATAGAGGAGGACTGGATAAAAATGTCAGAGAATGCAACACTAACTTTAAATGGAAAAAAATTTAAGTTTCCAATAGTTGAAGGCAGCGAGGGTGAAAAAGGCATTAATATAAGCGGTTTAAGGAATGAAACCGGATATATCACCCTTGATGAAGGCTACGGCAACACTGGAAGCTGTCAGAGTCAGGTAACTTTTGTGGACGGAGATCACGGTATTTTGAGATACAGAGGAATTCCTATTGAGGAACTTGCTACTAATTTCTCTTTTCCCCGTGTTGCATATCTGATTATTTATGGAGAACTTCCTACAGAGGATCAATACCATCAATTTTCGGATAATCTGACAAGATTTCAGATGATTCATGAAGATATGAAATTTCATTTTCAGGGTTTTCCATCTTATGCTCATCCCATGGCAATTCTTTCGGCTATGATTAATGCTGCTGGCTGTTTTATTCCTGAGTTGAATGAAAAAAACAGTGCAAAGCATTTTGATATGCAGGCTACAAGGCTTTTGTCTCAGGTTCGAACTCTTTCAGCCTATGCATATCGTAAATCTTTGGGGCTTCCAGCCATGTATCCAAAAAGAAATTACAATTATACCCAGAACTTTCTTCATATGATGTTTTCCACCCCGGGAGATGAGTTTGAGCCTGATCCCGCGGCAGTTGCAGCATTGGATCTTATTTTTCTTCTCCATGCGGATCATGAACAGAACTGTTCAACTTCAACTGTAAGAATGGTGGCATCAAGCCGGTCTAATCTTTTTGCAAGTGCTGCTGCAGGTGTTTGCGCCCTTTGGGGTTATCACCATGGAGGAGCGAATCAGGCAGTTTTGGAGATGCTTCATAAAATTGAAAAAGATGGGGATGATGGAACAAAGTTTATTGAAAATGTAAAGGATGCAGATTCTAAAACCCGCTTGATGGGATTTGGACACAGAGTTTACAAAAATCATGACCCGCGAGCTCTCATAATTAAGCAGAGATGTGATACTCTCCTTGATAAATTAAATATTAACGGGCCTCTTTTTGATATTGCAAAAAAACTTGAAGAGGTTGCTTTAAATGACGATTATTTTAAAGAGCGTAATCTCTATCCCAATGTTGATTTTTACAGTGGTCTTATTATGGAGGCCATAGGGATTCCAAGGGAGATGTTCACTGTAATATTTGCAATAGGAAGAATGCCCGGCTGGATTGCCAATTATAAAGAGGTTATTGATAATACAAAGGGCAAAATTTACCGTCCACGGCAGATATATCAGGGTAAACCCCTAAGGCATGTTGATGCGGAATAAATTCAGGTTTATTTGTCCGAAATTAAAGAAGTTGACAAATAAACAATAGAAATTAAATTATCCTTGAGGTTTACTTTCCTTGTTTAGGATAAAAAATTTACATGTTTAAGTTAATTAAATTATCTGTTTCATTTATTATATTAATACTATTTTTATTGATGGCAGCAGGCTGTACATCATTACGTCAGACTAAATCAATTATGGATGAGTACAATATAAAAATACATCCCTCACCTTCAGGAACCCGCAACATACCAGTTACAGCAGAAGATGGATCCAGAATACAAAATAATTTCCCCGAAATAAAGGGAACACCGTTTTTCCTTGTAATTAGAGGACAGATTTAAAATTATTCTTTATTATCTTTTTATATTTCCTGATACTTGCGTTTAATCTCTTCATACCCATATTTTTTTTCTAGACGTCGAATAATAAAGTGTCCTTTAGCCATATTCTGGTAGTGATCAATAAACAGGGTGTTTATTACGGCACCTCCGGCACCTCCAATTGCAGGTATCATCTGTGCTGCAGCTTTTTCTGAAACCTGAACACCAAATCTGTTTGAAATTACAGTGATGAATTTTGCAATAGCTGAGGATGCCGCTCTGGAGGTATTTTTTGAAGCAATATCCTTAGCAGCCTCTATCATTGTTTTAGCAAGCATAGCTCTTACGGCAAAATAGCCCGTATCAACCGAATCATCATATTTTGACGGTCCCCCGAGAGCAAATACCTCAAGGCAGGAGAGCTGTGTTCCCGGGTCTAAGATGTTTTCACCCTCCTGTCTTGCAATAGAAGCGATAGAACGAAGCATTATTGTGGTAGATACAGGAAGTTCCAGAGCTAAAGCTGTAAAGCCGAAAGCACCGCCAACTCCACCTGTTGCAGCAACGGCAACTTTGTGCCACATATTTTCTGAGCCCCTGCCAACGTCATCAGAATCTAAAGTGTTTATTGCAATATCGAGAGCTTTATAAAGAGCACCTTTAGTAGCGGTATGAATTTTATTTTGCCAGCTGTCCGGGAGGGTCATTAAACTTTTTTCAATTGGCATACCCAAAAGAGAGGTTATTTTTGCGGTAAGCCCCACATTTTCTAAAAGTTGCTTTGCTGTTTTTAAATCCTCAAGTTCAGTTTTGGAATAGGGCATTTTTAATCCTTTTTGTATACAGAGTTTTTGTGGAATATAAAAAGCCATTTAAACAGCAACCCCACTTCATTTGAAACATAAAAATTATTTTCAGGAAAATTGAATACAGGTCTGTAATATAGTTCGAGTACAAACATTTTGAATCTGTTTTGATGCTTTAAAGGAAGTGCCAGGCCTAAAAAAAGATTGGTCTGATTTGTAACATTGTCACTTATGGAAAGTCCGTAGCCTGCTCCCAAATTAAA
This sequence comes from Deltaproteobacteria bacterium, assembly GCA_016937935.1. GTDB lineage: Bacteria > Myxococcota_A > Polyangia > JAAYKL01 > JAAYKL01 > JAFGVO01. Next base: position 2,904 of record JAFGVO010000229.1, read on the forward strand.
AATCATAAAGTTGAATCCGGCCTCAAAGTATGGAACAAAAAATATATTATCAGAAAGTGGAAGTTTCCCTCCAAGCGAAGCCCAGATGGAAACATGCCTTTTAACTTTATGAAACAAAGTAGCATCCAGCGAAGGTACAAAGAGATGCCCTCTGTGTTTGTCATACATATATGCAGCGCCCGGACCAATAGTCAGCCCGTTTTTAAAATTCCAACCTCCCTGAGGAGGCGGTCCTACGGGCACAGCCACCGAGTTGAAGCAGAAAGCAGTAAAAAGAGATACAATTAAAAAAGAGAGCTTTTTATGATTTAAATAATTCACATCGATCCAATCAAAGATACATAAACTTTAACATATGCAAGTATAATATTTTAATGGAAATTATCAATGTAATTTCTAATATATACAAATAGATAACAAACTCACCGGAGTTGTCTCGCGGCAAAGTCTACTGAAGTAGTTTGAAAAGAAAATACTGAAACAATAGATATAAAGTGTGATCCACCCAACTTAATTAGTTCCCATCCCTTAAAGGGTAGTTTTTTTATGATTTGCAGGATTTGAAACTCCTGCTGGT
>JAFGVO010000230.1 GCA_016937935.1 Deltaproteobacteria bacterium
AAACTGCTGATCAGATAATTGAAAAAGTTGGCCGAGCGAGACTGTCTCTGGATAATGCCCCAACAGGATGAATCACTACACTAGTTGTATAAACTCCATCATTCATAACCGTATAATCACAAGAAGCCTCCTCTTCGCCCCATGGAAAAGTTATATTTTGGCCAGCCCCTCTTGCCGCATATTCCCATTGTGATTCAGTTGGTAAATCAGTTTCAAACCAGTTGCAATAATCAACTGCCTGAGACCATGTTGCACCATTAACAGGATGGTTTTCATAACCTGGTTTATCCCAATTATATGCGGGGTCATTATTATTGGGAGATGTGCAATAACCGCTTAGAAAACATTCTTTATACTGAGCAACCGTTATTTCTGATTTGGTCATTTCAAACGCTTTCAAGGTAACGAGATGGCTTGGTTTTGAGTAATAATAGTCATCATTACCCATAATGAAATCCCCTGCAGGAATATTAATCCATTCTGGGCAATTATCACCACATTTTTTTACATCAGAACATTTACCGCTGATACAATAGAGATTACCGTTTTTGCAAGTCCCACAGCTTGCTCCTGTTGGAATAAACTCCCCGCATTCCATATTTTGGCAATCATCAACGCAGATATTATTTTCACAGAAGAGGCCTTCTGCGCATATGTTGACACCCTCTACTACAGAGGCTTCGCATCGGCCTCCTTTTTCTACGGGGTCTTCACAAGTATTAAAGTTGCAAACAAGATCTCCGTTACAGAGAGGATAACCATAGGAATAATTATGGGTGCATTGGTCTCCTTTGCCTCCAGAGTATGTTATAAACATGTCACAGCTTGTTATCATTGTGAAAAACAGAAGAACGTATATTTTATTTTTAAGTATCATTTAAAATCTCCTCGAAAATGAGATTGATAATGTCGCACTATCTTTGTTAAATACTGGTAAAACAGTAAGGCGATTCTTTTTTTCATAATACTGTTTGTCACCAGGGGATATAGCCCATAGCACTATGGCTGTTATCATTGCACTGCCTCCGGCTATAAAAGATCCCAGCATAACTCCTGTCCATGCTCTGCATACACTTATATCTACCGCATCCTTTTCACGATCAAGTGTATCACTTACGTGTGTAGATGAAGAGTCATAGGCAACTCCCATTGAAATAAAACCAAAGCCGATAACAGCCAGTCCCGGCCAGAACAGGGCATGGCCTGCAACTTTATAAGGGTTAGCCGGATAATCGTGAATCAGTATTGCTTCGATGTTTACAACCTCTCCAGGATCGAGACGAACAGTGAATTCCTGGGTGAAATACCCTTTATGGGAAACTGTTACATAGTAAGTAACCGGTAAAAGAGTTTTGGATACGGGAGTTTCACCTGTATACTCCCCTGAATTATGTTTTGATTTGCTAATATAAACAGTAGCTCCAACCGGCGATGACGTAACATTTATTGAAGCTGTAAAAGCTGATTTTTTGGGTGCCACAGGAACTATTGAATTTTTCTGTGGAGAGGGTGAGGGGTCAGGTTCTACTGTAATAACTGCATCAGGGTTCAGATATTTTAATATTGAATTTGCGGCTTCTTCAATTTTAGCAAGCAGCTCTTCAATTGAAACTGCAATTTTTGTTGAAACTCTTTTTTCAACTACTTTTGTTTTGACATTAAACAGTTTGATAGTTGTTACGTAGCCATCACCAAATGGAACTATTTTTGTCTGTAACTGCAAATCAATATCTCGTAATTGTGCTTCTTCAAGCAGGCATTTTTCATCGCAATTTTTTTTAGTTGCATTTTCTAATGGTGCTTCTGAAACAGTAAACTGATCTGTTGGAAGCTGTTCAATTGTCTGGATCAGGATATCAGACAGGTAGTCTATTTCACTTTCACCAAGCCCTGCTTCGTTATTAAATTTTGAAATTTCAATTTTTTTTATCTGCGCACTTGCCAGCGAACTGAAAAGAATGATCCATGCAGCAATAAAAAATTTAATAATTTGATTGTTCATATAAATGTAACTCCGTTAAAATCCAAAACCAATACTGACATTTCCAAAAGGCAGAAATCCATATTCACTGGCATATCCTGCTCCAGCACCCAGATTTAGAGCAAAATTGCCAGGCATAAATGAATATCCGACTTCACATGTTGCCATAAATCCCACAGGGTATCCTCCCCCAACCCTCGGGACAATATAAAAGCCTTTAAGACCTCTGCCCATGGGAAGAATTCTAAGTCCTGCCTCTCCTGTAAATCCAATTATATCTCCCAGTATTCCCGTTAGAATTATGTCCAGCGCCAGATATCTTTTTCCTATCTGTAAATTTAACGGAATTCCAATAATTCCATAGATAGGAATAAGCGCGGCAGGATTTAAAAGAAGTGCAAATTTTCTCATATCTTTTTGTTCGCGGTATGTATTTTCTTCTCTTTCTTCAGAAATAGTCCACAGTATATAGTCTTCGTAGTCTGAGGATTCTTCGTCTGATGATTTTTCCTGCACTTGTGCCTGGTCGGGAATGGATTCAATCTGTATTGGTTTTGAAACACATTTAGCATCAATACAAATTTCATTTTTTGCACAAAGAGAACCGCAGGGAGTTTTACATTTTCCGTCAATGCAGACAAAATTGCCGCGACACCCGGGTTGACAAACAGGGTTTTCAATAGTCGTGTCTATCTCATCAGATGTAGTATTTTCTTGGGCAAACAGAAGATTTGAAACTGTCAGTAATATAAAAAAAGAAGTAAACTTTAGTATTGGAGACAAAGTAAAATGTTTTGCAGCCACCATATGAGACAAATTTCTTGTTAAACTTATATAAAAATGTAAGTCGTTTGTTAATTTAAATTTGTTTTATATCATAATGTATTTTTTATTGAATAATAAAAAGTTACAAACTGGTTGTCAGCATTTTTTTTAATTTGTAATTATCGGTTTGGATCGAGCCATGTTCCAATGCGTTGTGTTCCATTAACAGCTTTTGAAAACCAGATCTGTTTTGCGATGCCAATTACATTTTGAAGAGGTATCGGACCAAAAAGTCGAGAGTCCTTTGCATCATCACGATTGTCTCCCAGAACAGCAATGTGTCCTGAAGGAATTTTTTGAACCCATGTTCTGTTTTTATTAGATTTCCAGAGTACTGAATATTTTCTGCCCGATAAAGAGATCTCTTCAGTAAGTGTTTGGGCTTCATTGTTTTTTAGCCCAAAATGTGTAATTGGTTTTCCATCAACAGATACAGTTGTGTTGTTAATTGTTACTGTTTCTCCCGGAAGTCCGATTACCCGTTTTATGTAGAATTGATTTCTATTGTCCGGATTTATAAATACAACAATATCACCTCTTTTAATTTCCTGTTGTGCTCCTGGGGTATTGTAGTGTTTGTCTACAAAAATATAATCGCCGGCCTGAAGATTGGGTTCCATTGATTTTGAAGGAATATAAAAAGCCTCAACTAAATTGTGTTGTATATAGTTTCGCAATGGATTCAGGATTACAAGATAGCCGACAGCGACAATTATAAAAAAAAGCCATATTGGAAAATGCCGGTTTTCACTTTCAATATAGCGAGTGGAATTTTTTACTGAGTCGTAAAGTCCAAAAATTAGAGAGCCAACTGATATTAACGCACCTGAGGCTATTGCGGGACTCATAAATATATGAGGCAGTTTATAAGATAACAGAGTAAATGCAGGTAATGAAAATGCAAATAGACTAAATACGGTAACAGCTTTACCATACTGTCTGTTTCGCACCTGTCCAAGACCTGGCAGGAGCAAGCCGGCCATTAATGATCTTAATTTAATTTTTGATTTTGTTTTCATATTATTCTCCTGATAAAGGCAGTCATTTTTTGTGAAATCCATTATGCCGGTATAAAAATAAACAGAACGAATCTGATAATGTTGGTAATTGTAATAAGCAGACCTGCTCCAACACCTGCATATGTCATGGACGGATGAGAAACTATCTTGGATAAAGCAGGAAAATAGCTGGAAACCCATCTATTGTCCGGCTCCAGGAGTGTTTTGTTTTCGGTATTTATAACTGACATTACTTTATCTGCAAACTCATTGGAAACATCCAATAGACTGTCAGCTACAATTTTTGTTATGGTATTATATTCGTCTATCGTATTATGGCAGGCTTTACAGCTTCCAATATGATCCTTTGCCCTAATATCTGGTTTTGTTCCTGTAATTATGTCTTTTTGAATCTTTTTACATATTTTTTTCATTGGAAGCTCCTAATGATTTCGGCGATAAAAGAGGTGCAAGCTGCTTTCGCAATATCTGTTTGCCTCGAAACAGTCGTGATTTTACGGTTCCTGTAGAACAGCCTTCAATTTGAGCAATTTCTGCGTGGGATAACTCCATTATTGTAGCGAGCATTACAGTTGTTTTGAATTTTTTGGACAAACAGTTTATTGCTGCCAGAACTAAAGTTTCAGTTTTATCTTTTTCCCGGTTATCATTAATATGTTTTTGGATTTCATTGTTTATGTATTTTTCACGATTAGCAATTTCAATCTTGTTACGTTTTATCTGGTTAAATACCCGACCCTGGTTAAATACCTAAATACCCGACCCTGGTTAAAAAATACCCTTCCAAAATACCCTTGCCCCGTTAGAT